>DATCQF010000171.1:0-1783 GCA_036569735.1 Allostellaceae bacterium
GCCGCCGCGGTCGCCGCGCACGCCGCGCTCGCCGCGACCGGCACCGATACCGGCGGCTCGATCCGCCAGCCCGCGAGCTTTTGCGGGATCGTCGGGCTGAAGCCGACCTATGGACGCTGCTCGCGCTGGGGGGTCGTCGCCTACGCCTCCTCGCTCGACCACCCGGGGCCGCTCGCCCGCACCGTGCGCGACGCGGCGATCATGCTCGGCGCGATGGCCGGGCACGACCCCAAGGATTCAACTTCGGCGCCCCTGGCGGTGCCCGATTACGAGGCGGCGCTCTCCGGCGACATCAGGGGGTTGCGCGTCGGCATCCCCAGGGAATACCGGGTCGACGGCATGCCGGGCGAGATCGAGTCGCTATGGCAGGAGGGCGTCCGATGGCTGCGCGAGGCCGGCGCCGAGCCGGTCGAGATCAGCCTGCCGATGACCCGGTACGCGCTGCCGGCCTATTACATCATCGCGCCGGCCGAAGCCTCATCGAACCTGGCGCGCTACGACGGGGTGCGCTTTGGGCTGCGCGTGCCCGGCGACAGCCTCGAGGAGATGTACGAACTGACCCGCGCCGCCGGGTTCGGGCCCGAGGTGCGGCGCCGGGTGCTGATCGGCACCTATGTGCTGTCGGCCGGCTATTACGACGCCTACTACCTGAAGGCGCAGCGGGTGCGCACCCTGATCGCGCGCGATTTCGCCGCCGCCTTCGAGCGGGTCGACTGCCTCCTGGCCCCGATCGCGCCGTCCGCCGCCTTCGCCATCGACGACAAGAGCGACGACCCGGTCGCGATGTACCTGAACGACGTCTTCACCGTGCCCGCCAACCTCGCCGGGCTGCCGGCGCTGTCGGTGCCGGCCGGGCTCTCGGCCGACGGGCTGCCGTTGGGGCTGCAGGTGATCGGCCGCGCGTTCGACGAGGCAACCGTGCTGCGGGTCGCCCAGATCGTCGAACGCGCCGCCGATTTTAAGCACCGGCCGAGTTTCATCGCGGGAGAGGGTTGATGTTGGCGCCGCTAAGCCATCACAAACGTCCCCTCGGCCGGGCTTGGCCCGGCCGTCCACGTCTTGATATTGCTAGGGACGGTATGGGCTTAGACGTGGATGGCCGGGACAAGCCCGGCCAAGGGGAATTGTTATGAGTAGACGCCAGTGACTGATCTGATCGAGGGCCGCACCGGCCAGTGGGAGATTGTCATCGGCCTCGAGGTCCATGCCCAGGTCACCGCGCGGGCGAAACTGTTCTCGGGCGCGGCGACCGCTTTCGGGGCCGCGCCCAACACCCAGGTGTCTACCGTCGACGCCGGCTTTCCCGGGATGCTGCCGGTGATCAACCGGCAAATTGTCGAGCAGGCGGTCAAAACGGGGCTCGGCCTCGATGCCAAGATCAACCTGTTCAGTGTCTTCGACCGGAAGAACTATTTCTATCCCGATCTGCCGGCGGGATATCAGATTTCGCAATACCAGCAGCCGATCGTGGGCGAGGGCCGGGTCGTCCTCGACATGCCGGACGGCAGGGCGCGCACGGTCGCCATCACCCGGCTGCATCTGGAGCAGGACGCCGGGAAGAGCCTCCACGACCAGCACCCGCGCGAGACCTATGTCGATTTGAACCGCTCCGGCATCGGCTTGATGGAGATCGTGTCGGAGCCCGACATGCGCAGCGCCGAGGAGGCCGGGATCTACCTGCGCAAACTGCGCTCGATCCTCAGGTATCTGGGGACCTGCGACGGCAACATGGAGGAGGGGTCGTTACGCTGCGACTGCAACGTCTCGGTGCGCCGCCCGGGCG
>DATCQF010000172.1:0-4131 GCA_036569735.1 Allostellaceae bacterium
GAGCCGGTGCAGACCGGGCTGAAGGCGATCGACGCCCTGGTGCCGATCGGCCGCGGCCAGCGCGAATTGATCATCGGCGACCGCCAGACCGGCAAGACCGCGCTGGCGATCGACACGATCCTCAACCAGCGCCAGGTCAACGCCGGCACCGACGAGTCGAAAAAACTCTACTGCATCTATGTCGCGATCGGCCAGAAGCGCTCGACCGTCGCGCAAATCGTCAAGACGCTAATGGATTACGGCGCCCTCGACTATTCGATCGTCGTCGCCGCGACCGCCTCCGAACCGGCGCCCTTGCAGTTCCTCGCGCCCTATACCGGCTGCGCGATCGGCGAATTTTTCCGCGACAACGGCATGCACGCGCTGATCATCTACGACGATCTGTCGAAGCACGCGGTCGCCTACCGCCAGATGTCGCTGCTGCTGCGCCGCCCGCCCGGCCGCGAGGCCTATCCGGGCGATGTGTTCTATCTGCATTCGCGGCTCCTGGAGCGCGCCGCCAAGATGAACGACGAGCACGGCGCCGGCTCCCTGACGGCGCTGCCGGTCATCGAGACCCAGGCGGGCGATGTTTCCGCGTACATCCCGACCAACGTCATTTCGATCACCGACGGGCAGATCTTTCTCGAAACGGATTTGTTCTATCGCGGCATCCGCCCGGCCATCAATGTCGGGCTGTCGGTCAGCCGGGTCGGCTCGGCGGCGCAGATCAAGGCGATGAAGCAGGTCGCCGGGCGCATCAAACTGGAGCTCGCGCAGTACCGCGAGATGGCGGCGTTCTCGCAATTCGCCTCCGATCTCGACGCCGCGACGCAGCGGCTTTTGGCGCGCGGCTCGCGCCTCACCGAACTTCTGAAGCAGCCACAATTCTCGCCGGTGCCGGTCGAGGAGCAGGTCGTCGGGATCTTTGCCGGCACCCGCGGCTATCTCGACGGGGTCGGTGTCGCCGATATCGGCCGCTTCGAAACCTTGATGCTCGGTGAATTGCGCGCCAAGCGGCCCGAACTGCTCGACGCGATCCGGGACGAGCGCGAGATCTCGGACCCGACCGAAAAGGGCCTCGTCGAGTTCTTCGACGGCTTCGCCCGGACCTTTGCGTGATGCATGAAAATTCTGTCATTCCTGGGCGCCGCAACGCGGTGAACCCGGAATCCAGGAACACGGGCCTCTGGCATATGGATTCCGGGTTCAGCCCTCTGGGCTGCCCCGGAATGACAGTGAGTTAGCCCATGCCCAGCCTGAAAGACCTGCGGGTGCGCATCCGCAGCGTGCGCTCGACCCAGAAGATCACCGCGGCGATGAAGATGGTCGCCGCCTCGCGGCTGCGCCGCGCGCAGGAGCAGGCCGAGGCGGCGCGGCCCTATGCGCTGCGCATGGAGCGGGTGCTTGCCTCGCTCGCCGCACTGATGGCCGGACAGGCGGGTGCGCCGCCGCTCCTCGCCGGCACCGGCAGGGACGACGTGCACCTGATGGTCGTCGCGACCTCCGACCGCGGCCTCGCCGGCGGCTTCAACGCGACGATCCTGCGCGAGGCGCGACGCCGCATCCGCGACCTCGACAATGCCGGCAAGACCGTCAAGGTCCTGACCATCGGCAGAAAGGGGCGCGACAGCCTGCGCCGCGACTATAGCAGGCTGATCCACGACAGCCTGACCGACATCGGCCGCCGCCGGGTGTCGTTCGAGGAGGCGCGCGACATCGCCCAGCGGGTCCTGGCGCTCTACCAGGCCGGAGAGTTCGACGTCTGCACGATCGTCTTCAACCGCTTCCGCTCGGCGATCACCCAGATCGTCACGGTCCAGCAACTTGTGCCGTTTGCGCCCCCGGGCGCCACAGCCGATGCCGCCGCAGCGGGGCTTGCCGGCGCGATCTATGAGTTCGAGCCGTCGGAAGAGGAGATCCTCACCGAATTGTTGCCGAAGAACCTCGCGGTGCAGATCTATACCGCGCTCCTCGAAAACGCGGCGAGCGAGCAGGGCGCCCGGATGACCGCGATGGACAACGCCACACGCAACGCCGGCGACATGATCGACCGGCTGACGATGAACTACAATCGCACGCGCCAGGCCGTCATTACCAAGGAGCTGATCGAGATCATCTCCGGCGCCGAGGCGCTGTAACGCAAGTCAATCGGGGACCACCAGGATCATGGCCCAAACCACAACGACCAACAGCATCGGCACGATCACCCAGGTCATCGGCGCGGTCGTCGATGTCCGCTTCGACGGCGAATTGCCGTCGATCCTCAACGCGCTGAATGTCGACAATGCCGGCCGCAAGCTGGTGCTCGAAGTGGCGCAGCATCTCGGCGAGAGCACGGTGCGCACGGTCGCGATGGACACCACCGACGGCCTGGTGCGCGGCGCCGAGGTCATCGATACCGGCTCCCCGATCATGATGCCGGTCGGCCCCGAGACCTTGGGGCGGATCCTCAATGTGATCGGCGAGCCGGTTGACGAGCGCGGCCCGATCGTGACCCAGCGCCGCATGCCGATCCACCGGCCGGCGCCAGAATTCGTCGAGCAGTCGACCGAAGCGGAGATCCTGGTCACCGGGATCAAGGTGGTCGATCTATTGGCGCCTTACGCCAAGGGCGGCAAGGTCGGCCTCTTTGGCGGCGCCGGGGTCGGCAAGACCGTCATCATCATGGAACTCATCAACAACATCGCCAAGGCGCATGGCGGGTACTCGGTGTTCGCCGGGGTCGGCGAGCGCACCCGCGAGGGCAACGACCTCTATCACGAGATGATGGAATCGGGGGTCATCGTCGCCGACGGCCCGGGTTCCAAGGCGGCGCTCGTTTATGGCCAGATGAACGAGCCGCCCGGTGCCCGCGCCCGGGTCGGCCTCAGCGGGCTCACCCTCGCCGAATATTTCCGCGACGAGGAAGGCCAGGACGTCCTCTTCTTTGTCGACAACATCTTCCGCTTCACCCAGGCGGGCTCCGAGGTGTCGGCGCTCCTTGGCCGCATCCCCTCGGCGGTCGGCTACCAGCCGACCCTGGCGACCGACATGGGCACCTTGCAGGAGCGCATCACCACGACCAAGAAAGGCTCGATCACCTCGGTGCAGGCGATCTACGTGCCGGCCGACGATCTGACCGACCCCGCGCCGGCCACCTCGTTCGCCCATCTCGACGCGACGACGGTGTTGTCGCGCCAGATCGCCGAACTCGGCATCTATCCCGCGGTCGACCCGCTCGACTCGACCTCGCGCATGCTCGACCCGCGCGTCGTCGGCGAGGAGCATTACCAGATCGCCCGCGACGTGCAGCGCGTGCTGCAGACCTATAAATCGCTGCAGGACATCATCGCGATCCTCGGCATGGATGAATTGTCCGAAGAGGACCGGCTGACCGTCGCGCGCGCGCGAAAAATCCAGCGCTTCCTGTCGCAGCCCTTCCATGTCGCCGAGGTATTCACCGGCACCCCGGGTGTCTTCGTCAACCTCGAGGACACGATCAAGGGGTTCAAGGGCATCGTCGCCGGCGACTATGACGAGATGCCCGAAGCCTCGTTCTACATGGTCGGCACAATCGAGGAGGCGGTCGACAAGGCGCGCAAGATGGCGGCGGAAGCGGCCTAGCCCCGGGACCCCCAGGGACAATAGAAGATGGCCGACCGCATCGAGTTCGAGCTGGTGACGCCCGAGCGCCTGATTGTCTCGACGATGGTCGAGATGGTGGTGGTGCCGGGCACCGAGGGCAATTTCGGCGTGCTGCCGGGCCACGCGCCGCTGATCTCGACGATCCGGCCGGGCACGGTCGATATCTACGAGGGCCGCATCATCACCGAGCGCATCTTTGTCGTCGGCGGCATCGCCGAGGTGACGCCGGAGCGCTGCACCGTGCTGGCCGACGAGGCGATGGCCCCCGATTCGCTCGACCGCGCCGAGCTCGACGCCGAATTGCAGATCCTCGACGGCAATCTGCCGAGCTTGCGCGAGCAGGTGGCGCGCGCCGCCGGCACCGAACGCGAGCGCCTCGTCGCCGAGCTGCGCCACCTGGAACGCCAGCACAGCGTCGCCCGCGCCAAGCTCCAGGCCCTCGCCGAAATCAGCCGCTAGCGAAAGCCCCTCTCGCATCGCGGGAGAGGGTGGCCGCGGGCAACAGCCCGCGGATGGGTGAGGGTG
>DATCQF010000173.1:0-10323 GCA_036569735.1 Allostellaceae bacterium
ACGAACGGGTACGGGTTCTCGCAATGAAACCATGCTTCCATCGACATTGCCTCGAGAGCGCCTGGGCGGATTTGGAAATTACCCGCGGCGCAGCGGCGGGGATAGCCGAAAAGCCGATCAAGCTCGGCGGGCACCGCTGGCGCCTGCGCGGTGCGGTCCGCTAGAGTCGCGCCGCCAGGGGTATCACAACCGGCATCCGGGGATGACATGCGCCGATCGCGCTAATAATGGCGGCAGCGTTCGCGCTCGGCGGGCGAGCGCGTCTGGCGCCGGAGGCCGGCCGGGAGCGGCATGCACAATCTTCGCAGGATAATGATCGTCGATGACGACGAGGCGCTGCGCCAGTCCCTGGCGGAGCAGCTCGAGCTGCACGCCGAGTTTACCAGCCTGCAATGCGACAGCGCCGCGGCGGCCCTCGAGATGATGCTTCGAGAGCGGTTCGATGCGGTGCTGCTCGATGTCGGACTGCCGGACATGGACGGGCACGAATTGTGCCGGCAGATGCGCCGCGCCGGGATCAATGTCCCCATCGTGATGCTGACGGCGGCGGCCAGCGAAGCCGACACGGTGCTCGGGCTCGATGCCGGCGCCAACGATTACGTCACGAAGCCCTTCCGGTTGAACGTGCTCTTGGCGCGGCTGCGTGCTCATTTGCGCCAAAGCGAGTTCAACGACGATGTCGTGTTGACGATCGGGCCCTACACCTTTCGGCCGAGCGCCAAGCTGATGACCGATTCGAGCGGGCGCAAGAAGGTGCGCCTGACCGAGAAGGAAGCCGCGATCCTCAAATTCCTCTATCGCGCCGGCCGGGTGATCGGGCGCGCCACCCTCCTCGGCGAGGTTTGGGGCTATAATGCGGGCGTGACGACGCATACGCTGGAGACCCACGTGTATCGCCTGCGCCAGAAGATCGAGCGCGATCCGACCCATGCCGAGATCCTGGTGACCGAGCCCGGCGGCTACCGGCTGCTGCCGTGACGCGCCCATGAGTTCCTCGGGTGATGGCGATCGCACCAGCGACCTCGTCATCGTAAGCGCTGCCGACAGCGGCTATTTCGCGCTGCTGCAGGACGCGGTGCGCTCGGTCCGCGCGTTGCGCCCGGAGGTGGCGATCGGGGTTTTCGACCTGGGCCTTGCACCGGACGAGCGGGGCTGGCTCGAGGGGCGGGTGACCTATGTCGTGCGCCCGCAATGGGATTTCGATTTTCCCGGCCGCCCGCGCGCGCCGGAGGCGCTGAAGGCCGAACTGGCCCGCCCTTTTCTGCCGCGCTATTTCCCGGGATACCGGATGTATCTGTGGCTCGACGCCGACGCCTGGCTGCAGGACTGGCGGGTGGTCGAGCTTTATTGCGCCGCCGCCGGGCGGGACAAGCTCGCGATTACTCCCGAGATCGACCGCGCCTACAAGCGTCATTACAAGCGCCCCAAACTGTTCGGGATGAACCTCGGCTGGAAGAACTATCGCGAGGCCTTCGGCTGGCGGGTCGCCGACCGGCTCGGGCGCAACCCGACGGTCAATGGCGGCGTCCTGGCGCTGCACGCGGAGGCGCCGCATTGGGAAGCCTGGCGCCGGGTGCTCGCCGAGGTGCTGCAGCGCACGTACTTCACCCCGGCCGGGCAGACCGCGCTCAATTATGTCGTGTTCGCCGAGCATCTCCCGGTCAATTTTCTGCCGGCCTACTGCAATTGGATGCCGGGCGACGCGGCGCCCGCGTTCGACGCCGAGCGTGGCCTCTTTGTCGAGCCCTATGCGCCCAACGAGGTGATCGGGGTCATGCACCTCGCCGGCGCCGAACAGAAGAGCCATGTTTTCCGCCTGGACCGGCTCGACGGCGGCACCATCGAGACCGCGCTGCGCTACGGCGCCACCCGCGAACTGTGCGGCCGCGCTCTCGAACCGAGCGCCTCAACCATCAGCGATGTTGCCGCCCATCGCCCTTGAACCCGCGGGCGATGTACACGGTATAGACGGTCCCGCCGCCGGGGCCCGAATGGGTGGCGATCGTGGTCAAGGGTGTCAGCTCGGCAAAATCGGGCCGCATCAATTCTTCGAGGCCGTGCGTGGTGACGGCCAGGAAATCCTCGCCCTTGTGGGTGCCGATGTTGTTGGCGAGGCGCCACTGATCGGTGATGCCGGGGATCGGGTTCCATTCGACCGCCCCGAACGGGTGAGGCCGCACGTAATATATGAGGGACGCCAGGAGCTCGCGGTCATCGGCCAGAAGGGTGAGGCCCGGATGCGCCGCGAGCAGGGCCGCGACGCTGTGTCCAAGCTCGCGCCAGCCGCGGAGGCGGTGCAGCGGATCGTATCCGGCCGGCACCGCCACCCCCACTGCGGCAAGCGCGTCCACCGTGCCGAACAAGAGGGCGGCCGCCGCCAGGTTGAGCGCGATCGACGCCCCGACCCAACGCCGCCAGCCGCGCCCGAGCGCCCAGGCCACCACCAAGACGATCGCCGAGACATAGGCCGGCGCCGCCCAGTTCGGCTGGGCCCGCGACAAGAGACTGACCCCGAGCATCATCGCCAGGGTCGGCAAGGCAAAGGCGGCGAGGAGCCCGGCGCGCCGTTCGGCGAGCATCCGGGGACGCGCGACGAGGGCGATCAGGGCGGCGAAAAACAACGGTCCGACGACACCGGCCTGGGAGCCGAGAAACTCGAGAAAGGCCGTCGGATGCAACAAGCCCCGCGCCGCCCCCGACAATTCGGCGTTGTCGCGGACATGCAGATAGCTGACGAAGCCGTGGCTCCAGTTCCACCACAGATTGGGCAAATAGATCAGAACCGCAATCCCGGCGGCGGCGGCGAGCGGCTTCAGATGGCGCCGCTCCCCCGGGATGAGGAGGACAAAGCCGAGCGCCGACAGGAGCCAGTAGGCCATCGCGTATTTGGCGAGGAGCCCGAGCCCGGCGGCGATCCCGACGACGATCCACCAGCGCCCGCCACCCGGCTCGCGCGCGCGGATGAAGGCATAGAGCGCGGCCGCCCAGCACGGCAGGAGGACCGCGTCCGTCGAGATGATGAAGGCCGACAACGACACCCCCGGGAGCGTCACATAGGCGAGCGCCGACCAGAAACCGGTCCGCCGGTCATAAAGCCGCGCCGCGACCCCATAAACGATAAGCGCGGTAACGCCATGGAGCAGCGGCGCCGACAGGCGGATCGCGAACTCGCCGTCGCCGAACAAAGCTGTCGTCAGTGCGATCAGCCAGGCCACCAGGGGCGGTTTCGAGTAATACCCGAACGCGGGATGCTGCGCCCAGAACCAGTATTGCGCCTCGTCGGGATAGAGCCCGGCCGATTGCACGCCAAGCCATAGGAGGCGCGCGGCGGTGATCGCTGCCACCGCGGCCAGGGTCCACGTGCGGTACGCGCGTTCGGCGCCGGGCAGGCCAGTGACGACCCCGGCCGGTCGCTCCGGGGAGGTGAGGCTCAGCCCCTGCATTCTAACCCGCCGAAAATTGCGCCGAAAATTTCCCTGGGCACAGCATAGGGGAAACTGCGACCGGGCGACATTGCGTCTGGCCGGTGCCGGGTCCCGCCGGACGGGCGTTCCGCCTCACGGCTTTGTGTAGATGCGGGTTCATCCTATACGGATCGTCGGCTTGCGTTTGGGGAACCTAGCAGCATTTATAGGGTTGTAAGCGCGAGGCGGCGACCCCTGCGGCCTTGGAAAACCTGAATTTGGGAGGATTTATCATGCGTAAGACTGCACTCGTTCTCGGGCTTCTCGCGGCGGTCGCGACGTTGCCGATGGCCCAGGCGGCCGTCACCGCCTATAAGGGCACCCTGGGCGGGGCCGCCGAGGTGCCGCCGGTCACGTCAGCCGGTAAGGGCACCGCGGCGGTCAGTCTCGACACGACGACAAAACAAGCAACCTGGCGGGTCGAGTATTCCGGGCTGAGTGGCCCGGCGACCGCGGCGCATATCCATTGCGGCGCCGCCGCCGGTGCTAATGCCGGTGTCTCCGTGCCGCTCGGCGCCGGTCCCACTGCCGCCAGCCCGATAGCGGGGTCGGGTGCGATGACCGACGCGCAGATCGCCGATCTGGCGGCCGGCAAGTGCTACGTCAATGTCCACACCGACAAGAACAAGGGCGGCGAGCTGCGCGCTCAACTCGCCCCGTAGTCATCGCGCGCGAGCCGGCACCGTGCAGCTCGCGGTGTCGGCTCCCGGCGGCCCCGCCGGGCTGATGCGGACGAGGATCTGTCCGGTCAGTCCGCAGGGTCCGGCCATCAGGGGATCGCCCCGGGGATCGCCATTGGGATCGCCGGCGAGGCAACCCTCGAAGGCCTCGATCGTGGTGTCGCGAAAGATCGCCCGGATCACCAGCCCGTCGCGCCGCCAGACGCGCTCGGCCGCCGCCTGATAGCCGCCGGCCGGGCCAGGGGCGATGCCGCACATCATATCGGGCGCACCCCAGGCGGCTTCGAGCGCGCCGACAATAGCGCGAAACACCGGCGGGCTGACGCCGTGGCGCTGGCGTTCGAGCTGGATGTCGGCGGAGGCCGTGCGTGGTCTTGTCCATCTGGAAAAATCCGACGAGCGGAACCCCGCCGATCACCACGCTGCGCAGCACGATCTGCGCATAGCTGTCGCCGAAATCGATCGGCTGCGGCAACGCCGTCGCGCGCGACCCGAAACGGGCGAGAAGGGCGCTGCTCGGCTCCCCCCAATGGGCCCCCTCCAAAATATCGGCGATGCCCGCTTCGTGGGCCGCCGGTCCCGCCCCGAGCCCAACCCCGGGCCCAATAACCAGCCCGATCCAGAAACCGGCAATCAAGACCAGCGTCGCGGGGCGGGTCCGGCTCATCCTCCCGGCGGCTCGGTGCGGTCTCCCCACACTCAGCGCGGCGCGCTTCCGGAAACCCGGGCCGGACGAAAAATATGCGCCGGCTCTTCGGCGTAGGCCCGGCCGCGCGGGATGCGCCGCACCATCGCCTCGTAGGCCGGCCAGGCGGCGATGAATTGCCGCATCAGCTCCTCCGGCAGATCGAGCCCGGCGTTGCGCACCATCGCGCGGATCTCGTCCGGGGTCGAAGGCGGCAGATGGCTGAGGTCGGTCCGCGTGTCGCTCGTCATGATCATTTCTCCCGCGCAATCAAGCCAGGTTGGGGTGGCGCCGGTGCCAATCGGTCGCCTCTTGGTAGGCATGCGCGATGCGCAGCACCAGCCCCTCGGCGAACGGCCCGGCGGCGATCTGTAAGGACAGCGGCAGGCCCTCGGCGCTGCTGAACCCGCACGGTATCGCCAGCGCCGGCAGGCCGCCGACGCTGAACGGCATCGTGATGCTGGGCGCGCTGACCAGCCGGTCGGGCTGGTTGGGGTCGGCGCGGTCGGCGACATTGAGCGCCGCCGCCGTGATGAACGCATCGACCTTGCGCAATACCCGTGCCTGCTCCTGCGCCAAGGCGGTGCGCCAGCGCAACGCCTCGAGGTAATCCTCGCCGCGAATGAGGGCTCCGGGGAGCACCCGGTTGCGCAGAGCCCGGCCAAAATCCTGCGGCCGGGTTCGCAGATCCTGCTCGTGGATCGCGAACAGTTCGACGCTGGAGATCGTATTTTTGCAGTCGGTGTAGTCGCGCAGGCTCGACAGCCGGACCGGCTCGACGATCGCGCCCTCGGCCCGCAGCACCGCGACCGCCGCCTCGATCGCCGGCGCAAGGTCGGGGTGGGCGCTGGCGTCCCGATACCAATCCTCGACGAGCCCAAGGCGCAGCCCGCGCACCCCGCCGCCGAGCTCGGCCGGATAGTCCGGCACCGGAACATCCTCGCTGCCGGGATCCTGCGGGTCGAAGCCGGCGATCACCTTGAGAAAGAGCGCGATGTCCAGGGCGCTGCGGGTCAAGGGGCCGCAATGGTCCATCGAGAAGGTGTTGGGGAAAACGCCGCGGCGGCTGACCCTGCCGTAGGTCGGTTTGATCCCGGCGAGCCCGCAGAACGCCGCCGGGCCGCGCACCGAGCCGCCGGTATCGGTGCCGACCGCGCCCGGGACAAACCCGGCCGCCACCGCCGCGCCGGCGCCGCTCGACGAGCCGCCCGGCAGGTAGTCGGAGTTCCACGGGTTGCGCGCCGGCGGCCATGGCAGGTCGAAGCTTGGGCCGCCGAGCGCGAATTCCCAGGTGGCGAGCTTGCCGAGCATGATGCCGCCCGCGGCTTTGAGCCGGGTGACCAGCTCGGCATCGGCACTCGGCACGTAATCTTGGCGCAGCTTCGAATGGCCGGTCGTCAGGACTCCGGCGGTCTCGATGATGTCCTTCAGAGCATAGGGGATGCCGTGCAGCGGCCCGCGCCGCGCGCCGGCCATCAGCTCGCGCTCGGCCGCAGCGGCCTCGGCCAGCGCCGCCTCCTCGGTCAGCCTGAGAAAGCTGTGCAGCTTGCCGTCGTGCGCGGCGATGCGCGCGAACAGTGCCTTCGTCACCTCGACCGGCGACAGCTCGCGCTTGTCATAGAGCCGGTTGAGCTCGGCAATCGTCAGAAAAGCGACATCCATCGGGGCGTCCTCGGGGGTGGGCTGACGGCTGGGCCAGGCCATTCAACCCCAAGCGCGCCGCTGGCCGCAACCGCGGCGAAGCTTCCCGCGAAGCGTTTGACGCCCGGCCGGCTTCGGCTTCACTATGGCGCGACGCGCCGAATTTGGCCGATCGTGGAGATGGAAGCCCAGTGAATCGCCCGCGAGCCGCCGACGATTTCGAGACGATCCGCGCCCGCATGGACGAACTGCGCAGCGAACGCGCGGCGAGCGATCCGGACGAGGATGCCCGGTCCGGCACGGCTCAACCGGGAAACGCCGAGAGCGACTCTGAACGCCGGCGGCGCGCGCGGATGAAGGGCTTGCCGCCGCCCTGGGTCCCGACGATCTTCGTCAACATCCCGCGCGTCTAGTTTCGCGAAGCTGTATTGTTCGACCCGGACGTTCTGCCGATCAATCCGAACCAACCTCCTGTCATCTCGGCGAAAGCCGGACCCCATGTCCGATGGGGCCAACCAGAGGAGAAACGCGATGCTGATCGTCGATTCACAGATTCACATCTGGCTGAACTCCAAGATGTCGGCGCATCACCGGCAAATTCCGACCTACTCCAAGGAGGATGCGCTGAAGGAGATGGCCTCGGCCGGGGTCGATGCGGCGGTGCTGCATCCGCCCAGCACGCTCGGCGAGGCGATGAACGCCTTGGCGGTCGAGGCGGTGAAGGCCCATCCGGACAAGTTCTGCATCCTCGGTAATTTCGACCTGCTGGCGCCGAACCGCCTCGACATCGTCAAGAACTGGCGGCAGCGCCCGGGCATGCTCGGCTTCCGCTTCACCTTCAACCAGCCGCACCAGAAGGCCTGGTGGACCGACGGCTCGCTCGATTGGTTCTGGGATGCGTGCGAGAAGGAGGGGCTGCCGGTCGGGCTCCTGGCCGGCGGCAACATGGCGGCCCTCGACAATATCGCCGAACGCCATCCCGGGCTGAAGCTCCACATCGACCATCATGGGCGCGGCGGCGGCGGCGGCGCCGGGACCGACGACGGGGCTTTCGCCGATCTCGGTGAGATGCTGGCGGTCGCCAAGCGACCCAACATCGCGGTCAAGCTGTCGGGTGCGCCGAGCTATTCGAGTGAGCCTTACCCCTATCGCAACATCCACAAATACATCCGGCAAATCTACGATGCCTTCGGCCCGGCGCGGTGTTTCTGGGGCACCGACATCACCCGGATGCCGTGCAGCTATCGGCAATGCGTGACGATGTTCACCGAGGAGCTGCCGTGGCTCAAGGGGCGTGACCTGGAGCTAGTCATGGGGCGCGCGGTGTGCGAGTGGATCGGCTGGAAACACCCGGCGCTCGCCTGAGCGGGCCGGGTTTTTGCCGCAATCCTCGCCGCATGGGGAGGCGCGCGGGAAACCGCGCGTATCACGATGGCGCATGGTGCGCCATGGAGTGGACGGAGCATGACAAAATGGAGGGTTGCCGGCGCGGCGCTCGGTGTGGCGCTGGTCCTTGGGGTCGCGGGCTGCACAAACCCCTATGATCCCGCCCAGCGCGCGGTCGGCGGCGGCCTTTTGGGCGCCGGAACCGGCGCGGCACTCGGTGCGATCGCCGGCGGCGGGCACGGCGCGGCGCTCGGGGCGGCCATCGGCGGCGCCGCCGGCGTGCTCGGCGGTGTCGCGACAACCCCGCGGGCCTACTATCCGCCGCCGGGCTATCCGCCGCCGGGCTATTACCCGCCGCCGCCCGGCTATTACGGCGCCCCGGTGCCGCCGCCGCCGCCTTATTGAGGCGGCACGGCCAAAGCGGCGCGCTGCCTTCCGAATGATCGTGGCGTCATGCCGCAGAGCGGTGACGGAGATGCCCGAGGGAGCTATAATCGACCGAGCTGCAACGGTTGCCCCCGTCGCCGTGCCACGGGGCGCAGTCGGGGATGATGCCGCGGTGTCGAGCGTATTGTGTATTGCAACTTTGCTGATGCCTGGGTGAGATCATGATCGGTCCGCCGGGATTGCCCAAAATCGGACGGCGCGTGTTCTCGTTCGCCGGATCGCCGCGAGTGCCGTCGCGCGACCGCCTGCAGCCGTTCAAGTGGGCGGCCGGCCTCTACCTCGCCGGGGTGCTCGCGCATTTTGGCCATCACATGGCGTTCGACCTGCCCGCCGGGATCGATCCGTCATTCGGGGAGGCGCTGGGCAGTGCTCCGACGAGCCTGGTATGGCCGGCCGATCTGATCGGGACCCTGATCAATCTGACCTGAGCGTTACGGCTCTGCGGGGTTTTGCGGCGGCGAACCCGCCCGATTAGCCGTGCGCCGGCTGCGCGCGCGGGCCATGCGGAACGCGAAGGCGAGGATCAACAACAGGAGGAGCCCGCCGAGCAGCCATGCCGGCGATAAGGGCTCGCTCTCTTTTGCGCCGCCGACCCGGACCGTGACCCGCGCGATTTCGCTCCCCGAATGGGCTTCCGCGCTCCACAACCCATCGCTATCGGCGGGGAACTCGAATTTTCCCGCATTGTCGGTGCGCCCGACGAGGGCCGGCTGGCTCGGGCGGCCGGGGGCAAAGACCCGCACCTCGGCATCGGCGATCGGCTTTCCGTCCGCTGTCGCGAACTGCACGGTGACCTGCCGCGCGAAGAGGCTCTGCGCCGCGGCCGGCCCCGTGGCAGACAAGGGCCCCAGCGCTCCGATAAACCCCGCCGCGAGAAAAGCCGCCGCGAGACCGGCTTGGCGCAGGCGTGAAGACAAGACACTCTGCATTGCAACAACGAGGATAGGGGATAAAGCGGATGAAGATAGCGATCTTCGGCGCCGGCGCGGTCGGTGGCCATGTCGCGGCCCGGCTTGGCGCCGGCGCGGAAGCTGCCGGGATCGAGGTGGCGGCGGTGGCGCGTGGTGCCCAGCTTGCCGCGATTGTCGAGCGCGGCATCACGCTGTGGATCGGCGAGGAACGCTATTCCACCCGCATCCACGCCACCGACCGGCCGGAGACGCTTGGGGTTCAGGACGTCGTCTTCGTCGCGCTGAAATCGTCGGTGCTGCCTGCCGCCGCGCCGGGAATGGCGCCCCTGATCGGCCCCGACACCAGCGTCGTCTTCGCGATGAACGGCATTCCCTGGTGGTATCTCTATCGCTGTCCCGAGACTGGGGTGTCGCGCCCCGATCTGTCGCTGCTCGATCCGGGCGGCGTCTTGGAGCGCGCAATAGGGCTCGAACGGGTCATCGGCTGCGTCATCAACTCGATGAACGAGGTCGTCGAGCCCGGGGTCATCCGCAATTCGCCGGGAACCCTCAACAAATTCACCCTGGGCGAGCCCGACGGCACGGTGTCGCGCCGGATCGAGAGGGTCGCGGCGGCTTTCGAGCGCGCCGGAATCCCCGCGCCCGTCAGCACGACGATCCGGGTCGACATCTGGGACAAGCTGTTGCGCAACCTCAGCACCAGCCCGATCTGCGCCTTGACCGGCGAGCCGATCGGCGTCATCGGCCGGCACGACGAGCTCTACGCATTGGCCAGGGCGCTGATGGCCGAGGGTCTCGCCACCGCCCGCGCCCACGGCATCGCCCCCGAGGTCACGGTCGAGCGCGCCTACGGCAAGCGGCCCACCTCCACGCACAAATCCTCGATGCTGCAGGATTTCGAGCGCGACCGCCCGCCCGAGATCGACGGCCTCCTGACGTCGGTCCAGGCCTTCGCCCGCGCCGCCGGGATCGCCACCCCCCACCTCGCCACCGCCACCGCCCTCGTCATCGAAAAGGCGCGCAAGGCCGGGCTTTATCCGGCGGCTTGAGGCACTACCGTCCCCTCACACTCCCGCTGACGCGGATGCCTCCCTCTCTCGGCAATCGGG
>DATCQF010000174.1:0-1694 GCA_036569735.1 Allostellaceae bacterium
GGGGCCCGGCGCCGCGGTAATGCTCGGCCAAGGCATTGAGGCGCCCGCGGCGGATTTCCTCATGGCGCTTGGTCAGCTCGCGGGCGATGGCGGCGCTGCGGTCGCCGAGGACGAGGGCCATGTCGGCGAGCGACGCGGCGAGCCGCGACGGCCCCTCGAAGAAGATCAAGGTCACGGCGAGCTCGGAAAAATTCGCCAGGGCGCGGCGCCGGGCGGCCGAGCGCGGCGGGAGGAACCCGCCGAACAGAAAAATGTCGGGCGGCAGCCCGGACAGGATCAAGGCGCTCAGCGCCGCCGACGGGCCGGGCGCCGCGGTCACCGGCAAGTCCTCGGCGAGCGCGGCGCGCACCAGCTTGAACCCGGGGTCGCAGACCAGGGGGGTCCCGGCGTCGGAAACCAGCGCGAGGCTTGCGCCGCGCCGCAGCGCCTCGAGGATGGCGGGCCGCACCCGATCGGCGTTGTGGTCGTGATAGGCGTCGAGCGGCTTATTGATGCCGTAGCGGGCGAGGAGGCGCGCGGTGACCCGGGTGTCCTCGCACAGGATGCGGTCGACATTGCGCAGCACCCAGAGCGCCCGCAACGTGATGTCGCCGAGATTGCCGATTGGCGTCGCGAGGAGATGCAGGCCCGGCGCCAGCGCGTGCCTCGGGGTCCAATCGGCCAATTCGACATCGTCGCCGGCCTGGCCGGGCGATCGCGATCCGGGGTCCGGCGAGCCGGGAGATTGCGCGGGGCCGGGTTTACTTCCTCCGGGTTTACTTGCCCGGGTGCGATGGCTAGGGTCGGCGCCGGCAGACCCAACCTTGCCGGAGGCTACCCTTGCTGCACTGGCGTGTTCCGCGGTTCGCCTCAACTCTGATCGCTTTCGCGCTATTCGTCGCGCTCGCCGCGTGTGGGGGCGGGCGGATGGTACCGGCACCGGTCGGCCCGGCGCAATCATCCTTTGGCGGGCCGAAATCCCTGCCGCCACCGGGGCCGCCGGGGGCGGTAGCGCCGCCGGGCGCCGGCCCGGTCAAGGTGGCGCTCTTGGTGCCGCTGTCGGGCGCCAATGCCGACCTCGGCAGGGCGATGCTGGAGGCCGCGCAACTCGCGCTCTTCACCACCGCCAGCGAGCGGCTGACCCTGGTGCCGCGCGACACCGCCGGCACCGCGCAGGGCGCCGCCAATGCAGCGCGCTCGGCCATAACCGACGGTGCGCAGCTGATTTTGGGGCCGCTGCTCGCCGCCGAGGTCGAAGCCGTCAAGCCGGTCGCGCGCGACGCCAAGATCAACGTCGTCGCGTTCTCGACCGCGACCCAGCTGGCCGGCGGCAATGTCTTTCTGATGGGCTTTCTGCCAAAGCAGGAGGTGGCGCGCGAAGTCGCGTTTGCCCGCGACAAGGGGCTCAGCCGGTTCGCCGCGCTGGCGCCGAATTCGCAATATGGTCACCTGATGACCGACGCGCTGCGCGAGGCGGCGAGCGCGAGCGGCGGGTCGGTCGTCAAGATCGAGTATCTCGATCCCAGGGCAACCGACCCTTCGGCGGCGGTCAAGCGGCTCTTGGCGTCGGGTGCCGGCGCTGCCGCCTCGGAGCCGCCGCCATTGCCCTCGGGGGGGGCCGCGTTCGATGCATTGCTGGTCCCGGCGGGCGGGGCGCAGCTCAAACAGATCGCGCGTCAACTGAAGGAGGCCGGGCTCGACCCGGCGCGGGTGCG
>DATCQF010000175.1:0-1720 GCA_036569735.1 Allostellaceae bacterium
GTCTATGAGACCACACCGAGCTTTCTCTCGACCGGCCCGGCACCGGACTATGTTGGCGGCTCGATCCAGCGCATCGACCCGAAGACCGGCGAGACCCACCTCCTCTATACCCATTGCGGCGCGCACAAGCTGTCGGCGCCGAACGACATCGTGTTCGACAAGGCGGGCGGGTTCTACTTCACCGATCTGGGCAAGCGTCTGGCGCGTCATCGCGACAACGGCGGCCTCTATTACGCGCTGCCGGACGGCTCGAAGATCGTCGAGCTGGTGTACCCGATCATCACGCCCAACGGGGTCGGGCTATCCCCCGACGAGAAGACCGTCTATGTCGCCGACACCGAAACGTCGCGGCTCTATGCCTTCGATATCGTCGAGCCAGGCAAGGTCAGGCACGAGCCGTTCCCGGCGCCCTATGGCGGCCGCATCGTCTGCGGGCTGCCCGGCTTTCAGCGCTTCGACAGCCTGGCGGTCGAGGCCTCGGGCAACATCTGCGTCGCGACCCTGATCGCCGGCTGCATCACGGTCATTTCGCCGGGCGGCCAGGTGGTGCGGCAGGTCAAGGTGCCCGACGTCTATCCGACCAACATCTGCTTTGGCGGTCCCCAACTGCGCACCGCCTACATCACGCTGTCGGCCTCGGGCCAGCTCGCCGCGATGGAATGGCCCGAGCCCGGCCTCAAGCTCAACTTCATGGCGTGAGACAGAACATGCTGATCGAGATCATCTGCACGGGCGACGAGGTCCTGACGGGCAAGATCGTCAACACCAATTTCAGCTACATCACCCAGAAGCTCGAGGATGTCGGGCTGTCGGTGCGCTGGGGGACGACGGTCGGCGACGATCGCGACACCCTCCTCGCCGCTTTTCTCCACGCCGGCGAGCGGGCCGACGCTGTCATCGTCAATGGCGGGCTCGGCCCCACGGTCGATGATCTGTCGCAGGAGATCGCAGCCAAGGCGGCCGGTGTCGACCTCGCGCTCAACGAGGAGTGGTTGACGACGATGGAGGCGTACTTCCTCAAGCGCAGCCGCACGATGTCGCCCAACAATAGGAAACAGGCGGTGCTGCCGGTCACCGCCGAGATCCTCGACAACCCGATCGGCACCGCCTGCGGCTTTGCGATGGATATCGGCAAGGCGCGCTTCTTCTTCACCCCCGGCGTGCCGCGCGAACTGCGCCGCATGCTCGAAGAGCAGATCGTCCCGCGCCTCCTCGCCCGCGGTGGCGCCCCGACGGCGATCCAGCTGAAGCGCTTTCATTCCTACGGGCTCGGCGAAAGCCACGTCGATCAGCTCCTTTCCGGGGTCGAGGAACTGGTCCCCGACGGGAGCGCCAAGCTCGGGTTTCGCGCGCATTACCCGCAGATCGAAACCAAGGTGACCGTGCGCGGCGCCGACTCGGCCGACATCGAGCGAAAGCTTGCCCCGGTCGTCGCCGAGGTCAGAAAGCGGCTCGGCAATTTCATTATGGCGGAAGACGACGACACGCTCGAAGGCGTGATTTTGAAACACCTCGCCGCGCATGACGGGTCGCTCGCGGTCGTCGAGACCTTCACCAGCGGGCTGATCGCCTCGCGCATCGCCCCCTTGCCCGGCGCCGAGACGATCTTCCGCCGCGGTACCGTCGCCCGCGACATCGGCGAATTGTGGGACGCGCTGCGGCTGACGAGCCCACCCGAGATCACCCGCGAGAGCGCCGAGGCGGTGGCCGAGGCCGCCCG
>DATCQF010000176.1:0-2397 GCA_036569735.1 Allostellaceae bacterium
CATCAATTGCGACCGGCTGACCGATCTGCCGCAGCGGCCGGTGCTGACGAAAATGCTGACCGACATCAATGCCGGCGTCGAATTGTGTCGCCAACGCTGCGAATACTTCAGCGTGTGCGGCGGCGGCGAGCCGGTCAACAAACTCTTTGAGAACGGCAGCTTTGTCAGCACCGACACGACCTATTGCCGAATGACGAAGATGCGCGCGACCGATCTCGTTCTCGATCTGCTTGATACGGTCGGGCTGCTTGATGGCATCGGACAACAGGGCGCCGTCCTGTCGGAAAAGGATGTTCGCAGCCTGGGGGCGGCGGCAATCGGGAGCGGGCCGAGGGATAGGGCATTGCCGTCCGCGAAAGGCGGCGGCCGGTCCAGGGGATGATCTTCAATTCGGGAGGGCTGGGATGAGACAGATCTATCGGATGTTCGGCGCGGTCATCGTGGCCGCCGCGATGCAAAGCGCCCTGGTCGGGCTCGCCTTCGCGCAGGGTGTCCCGGCCGCGCAGGGCGCTCCGGGCGCTCCCGGAGGGGATCAAGGAGGAGCCGCCGGCCCGAGCGGGGCTACCAGGCCCTTGGAGATGCCGATCCTTTATGTGACCGGCATCGAGGTGCTGCGCTCCGCCAACGAACCCAAATTCGACATTATTCACGTCACCGGATTGGCCAGCTCGAATGGCTGGAGTGCGCCCCAGCTGGTGCCGTTCTACTATGGCAAGGCGGGCGACGACGTGCTCGATCTGCAGTTTATCGCCGCCAGCCCCGAGCAATCGCAGAAGGCCGAGGGGTTTGTCCCGATCAGCGCGATGTTCACCCTCGAGGCGGGGCACACCGTCAAGGGCGTGCGGGTTCGCGCAAGTGCCAACTCGCTTCAGCTGAAGCAGATGCCGGGCGTCGCGAAGGCGGAGATCAAGGTGACCGATTGCAAGGATTGCATCGGCAAAAAATTCGCCGACAAGGGCAAGGCTCCCGCGGGAACCGCCAATACCGTGCGCGAGGAAGACCTGCCGCGCGGCTTCCGCACGATCGCGCCGACGCACGGGGTCGCCGGGATCGTGCATAACCCGAACCGGATCAACCTGATCCTCGATGCGAACAACACGATCGTCATGACGTTTTGGGAGTAGCCTGACAGGGCGCAGCCCGGCCGGCTGCCGCTGGTTGCCATCGGCTGGCCGGGCTGCCGCAGATAATATTCAAGTGGGAAGCAGCACCGCTGGTGCAGCCGAACCACGGAGGCACCTTGATGCACGACATCGTCATATCGGGCGGAACCATCCTCGGCGGGACCGGGGCGCCCGGCTGCACCGGCGATGTGGGGACCGAGGGCGAGCGCATCGTCGCGGTCGGCGGCAAGTCCGAGCCAGCCCGGCTCGCGCGCGCCGGCAAATAGGATTGCTGCCGGTGCCGGCGGAGTTGTCGTCCCCGCACGAGGCGGGCTCCGCCGTGCTTGCAGCGCCCGTCGAGGAAATCGCCCACATCCTGGCGCCGCACCCGATTTTCGCACGGTTCGATCGGGCCTCGCTCCTCGCCGTGGCGGCGCAATGCGGGTTCGCTACCTACGCGAAGGGCGCGACCCTGATGCGCGAAGGCGATCCCGGCAGCTTTGCCTGCGTGATCCTCGAAGGCGAGGTCGATGTCTTCGTCGAGCTCCCCACCGGGCAAATCCACATGGCGACCGTCGGGCACCATCGGATCATCGGCGAGCTTGGCGTCTTCACCGACATGCCGCGCACCGCGACCGTCGTCGCGCGCACCTACGTCGTCGTCGTGCGCATCGAGCAGGCCAGCCTGACGCAGCTCAGTGCGGATTATCCGTCGATCGGCGTGGCGATCATCCGCGAGCTCGGCGCTCGCCTGTCGAGCATGAACCAGTCGCTCGCCTCGCTGACTTATGCGGCGGAGGCGCTCGGGCGCGACGAGTACGATGGCGCGCTGCTCGACGAGCTGAGCAGCCAGCCGGGCGAATTGGGCACCTTCGCGCGGGTGTTCGCCGGCATGGCATCCGAGGTCCGGGCCAAGCAGCATCGCCGCCTGGAGATGCAAGCCGCCGCCGAGATCCAGCAATCGATCCTGCCGGCTCCCCTGGTGCGCGAAGGCCCGACCGAAGAGATCGACCTCCATGCCGAGATGCACCCGGCGCGCGAGATCGGCGGCGATTTCTACGATTATTTTCTGGTCGATGCGAACCGGCTTGCGGTCACCGTCGCCGACGTTTCCGGAAAAGGCACCCCGGCGTCGCTGTTCATGGCGGTATCGCGCACGGTGATGCGCAGCGTCAGCAGCGCCGCCGACATGGCAGCAGGCATGGAGGAGGCCAATCGGCTGCTCGCCACCGAGAATACCGCGTGCATGTTCGTCACGATGTTTCACGGCGTGCTCGACCTGTCGAGCGGGGGG
>DATCQF010000177.1:0-1808 GCA_036569735.1 Allostellaceae bacterium
GATTGTAACGGCTTACGGCAGCGTGCGGGCCGGCCCGTCGGCACGGCAGACGGTCATGGCCCCGCTTGCGGCCGTCGTCGGCGAGGTCTATGTGCGCCAGGGCGAGGAAATCGCCGAGGGCGCTCAGCTGATCCGACTCGGACCCAGCCCGCAGACGACCTCCGCATATGCCCAGGCCCGATCCGCGCTGCATGCCGCGACACAGGCCGTCGCTCGCACGAGGACGATGCTCGGCCAGCACCTGGCGACCGCACAGCAGCTCGCCGATGCCGTAAAAGCCGAGTCGGACGCGCGCTCCGCTCTTGCCGCACTCGACGCCGAGGGCGCGGGCGGACCGCAAACCCTGCGTGCCCCGTTCGCGGCAATCGTCACTGCCGTCTCGACCAGCCCGGGCGCCATCGTCGGCCAGGGGGCGGCGTTGCTCGATCTCGCCCGGCCGAACGGACTTGTGCTTGAGGTCGGCATCGTGCCCGAGCACGCCCGCGTAGTAAGGCCGGACCAGAAGGTGAGGATCAAGCCGCTTGGCGGCGGGGATGCGGGTACCGGGACGGTTCTGCTGCGCGGGGCAATGGTCGATCCGGGCACCGGCCTGGTTCCGGTCGATATCGCTCTGCCGACCGGCCCGTTCTTCGCGGGCGAGATGGCCCAGGCGGACATCATCACCGGCGAAGCCTCCGGCTACGTCGTGCCGCACGAGGCTATCCTGGTCGATGACAGCGGCAACCCCTATGTCGTGCAAGCGGTCGACATGGTCGCAAAGAAAGTCTCCGTGCGGGTGCTCGTGGCCGAGGGCGACCAGGACGTCGTTGACGGGCCGCTCGACCCCGCGGCGCCTGTCGTTTTGGCGGGAAATCACCAACTCGACAACGGCATGAGGATGCACCTCGCCAACCCGGACGGAACCTCTGGCAAATGAGTTTCGTCGGCTGGATCGAGCATCACCGGCGGTCGCTTTTGTTCGTCGCCTTCGCCCTCGCCCTCGCCGGGCTGGCCGCCGGAATTACCCTACCCGTCGGGCTGTTCCCGGTGGTCGAATTTCCGCGCATTCGGGTCGCGGTCGATAGCGGCAGCATGCCGGCGAGGCAAATGCTGGTCGAGGTGACGAAGCCGCTTGAGGAGGCGGCCCGCGCCGTACCCGGCGCGAGCGGCATCACCTCCCGGACGTCGCGCGGTACGGCGGAATTGCTTGTCGATTTCCCTTGGGGAACCGACATGCGGCAGGCGCTGTTGGCCGTCGATGCCGGGTTTGCGCAGGCGCTGCCGAACCTGCCGCGGGGTACGAAATACCAAGCCATTCGGCTCAGCCCGACCACGGTCGCGCCGTTTCTCTCCTACGCGCTAATCTCGAAGGAGGTCCCGCCAGACCAGCTGCGCCGTTTGGCGCAATACCAGATCGTGCCCCTGCTGACCGGCATCCCCGGTATCAGGAGCGTCGGTGTTCTCGGCGGCCAAACGCCGGAGGTCCAGGTCGCTGTCAGCCCCCATAAGCTGGAGGCTTATGGACTGACGCTCGTCGATGTCAGCAATGCCATCTCCGCGACGAACACCGTGAACGCGGTCGGCCGGCTCGAAGACAACGATCTCCTCTATCTGACGATCATGAACAACGCGTTCACCTCCCTCGCCTCGGTCGCCAATGTCGAACTGCGCAGCGGCAAGGGTGCCATCATTCGGCTGGCCGATATCGCCGAGGTGACGATGGGCTCGGTGCCGCAATGGCTGTTGGTGAACGTCAACGGGCGGCCGGCGGTCACTTTCGATGTCTATCAGCAGGACAGCGCCGACTCGCTGACCTTGGCCAAGACAGT
>DATCQF010000178.1:0-2604 GCA_036569735.1 Allostellaceae bacterium
GGGGGGGTGAGGGGCTTCCCGTGCCGTACAAAACTCGGCGGCGACGTGCGCGGCGGTGGTCGGGCTGATCCGGCCGGAGCGGTTGGCCGAGGGCGCGGCGATCGGCCGTCCGGCGGCGCGCAGCAGTTGTTGCGCCACGGCATGCGCCGGGGCGCGCAAGGCGACCGTGTCGAGCCCAGCGCTGGCGAGCAATGAGAGGCCGCTGTCCGCCCGGCGCGGCAATACCAGGCTCAGCGGCCCCGGCCAGAAGCGCCGCGCCGCGAGGCGTGCGCGCTCGTCGAACACGGCCAGCGCCTCGGCTTCGGCGAGCCCCGGAACATGGACGATCAGCGGGTTGAAATGCGGCCGCCCCTTTGCCGCGAAAATCCGCGCGACCGCGGCCTCGCTGGTTGCGTCGCCGCCGAGCCCGTACACGGTCTCGGTCGGGAACGCGACCAGCTCTCCCGCCCGTATGAGCAGCGCCGCGCGCTCGATCGCCTGTTCAGTGGCCGCTACGAGATCTGCCGGCATGGCGTCATAGGTGTCCGCGCCGGGCGGTTCGTGCAAGTCCTCAAGGCCGGCGTGCCCTCAGCCCCCACCCTGGCCCTCCCCCGCATGCGGAGGAGGGAAACGCGTGCCAGGCGTTGCGAACTCCCTCCCCCGCAGGCGGGGGAGGGTTGGGGTGGGGGCTAGCGTCCGCGCACCCGCGGCATGATCAATGTCGGCCAGGGGTCGGGCATCTCGCCGACCGGCACCTCGATCAACGAGGGGCCGCGCCGCTTCAGGGCCGCGGCAAGCTCGTGGCGCAGCGCGTCGGGGCTGGTCGCGCGCACCCCGGCGATGCCGTAGCTGTCGGCCATCTTCGGGAAATTGGGGTTCTGCAGATCGACCCCGATCAGCCGGTTGCCGTAATCGTTCTTCTGCATCCGCCGGACATTGCCATAGGCGCCGTCGGCGAAGACGATCGCGATGGCGTCGATGCCGTGCAAGGCCGCGGTCGAAAGCTCCTGGACGTTGTACATAAAGCCGCCGTCGCCCGAGATCGATACGACCGGCACATCGGGCCGCGCCACCTTGGCGCCGAGCGCGGTGGCATAGCTGAACCCGAGGGTGCCCTGATAGCCGCTGTGGATGTAGGTGCGCGGGGCGTAGACCGGGAAGGCGAGCCGGCCGACATAGCCGACCTGGGTCAGATCCTCGACATAGATGCCCTCGTCGGGCAGTTCGGCGCGGATCGCCGCGAGGTATTCGCATTGCGGGCCGAGGGTCTCCTCGAGGCGCGCCATCGTCTTCAACTTCAGCGCGTCGAGTTCGGCGCGGCGCGGCGCGGCCTCGCCCGCGGGTAGCGCCCGGCCGAGCGCGGCAAGCGCCTCCCTGGCGTCGGCGACGATGCCGATCGCCGGGCGGGCGATGCGGGTGATCTCGACGGGGTCGATGTCGATGCGGATCACCTTGATGTCGCCGTCGAGCCCCCACCGCGTCTGCGGCTGGTTGAAGCGGGTGCCGACCGCCAGCACGACATCGATGCCGCGCCACAAATCATGGCCGGCGAGCAGGTTTTGCGCCAGGTAATGCCGGTCGCTGAGGATGCCTTTGCCGCCGGTATAGGTCAGCACCGGGGCCTGCAGCCGCTCGGCCACTGCGAGCAGTTCGGCGCCCGCATCGGCGGCGCCGCTGCCGACATAGATCATCGGCTGCTTGGCGGCGGCAAGCAGCTTGGCGGCCTGGCCGATCAGCTCGGGGTCGGGCGACGGGGGCGGGGATGGCGCCTCGACCCCCGGCAACGCGACCTCGGTTTCGAGCGCCATGATGTCGAGCGGCATTTCGAGTGCAACCGGGCGCGGCCGGCCGTCGCCGAGCTGGCGGAAGGCTTCGTTGACGAGCTTGCCCGCTTCGCTCGGGTGGTTGATCCGGGCCGCCCACTTGGTGAGCCCCTTGAGGATCGAAAGCTGATCGGGGATCTCATGCAGGAGGCCAAAACCGCGGCCGATCAGGTTGGACGGGATCTGCCCCGATATGCACAGGACCGGCGAATTGGTCGCGTAGGCGGTGGCGAGCGCGGCCGTCGTATTGAGGACGCCCGGTCCCGGCACCACCGCGTAGGCGCCGACCTTGCCGCTCGCCCTTGCATAGCCGAACGCCATGTAGGCGGCGGCCTGCTCGTGGCGCGGATGGATGACCCGGACCTTGTCGCCGGCATCGTAGAGCGCGACGAAGAGCGCGTCGTTCTGCACCCCGGGCAAGGCGAACAGGGTGTCGACCCCGTGGCGGCACAGCATCTCGACCAGCGCCCCGCCGCCCGTCATCCGCGCCATCCTGCCCTCCTCATGCTGAGGCCGCTCCGCGCTCCGGAGAATGCGCTTGAAACGTCCGCGCGTCGCTGCCCTTATCGGCGCCGCCCCGGGCTGTCAACCGACGAGGGATAAGGATGATCGAAGCGACAATTGACATCGCCACCAGGGACGGCGCGATGGAGACCTTCATCTGCCATCCCGAGCGCGGCGGCCCGTATCCCGCGGTGTTCCTCATGATGGACGCACCGGGGGTCCGCGAGGAATTGCGCGACATGGCGCGGCGGCTCGGCACATCGGGGTATTACGTCGTGCTGCCCAACCTTTATTACCG
>DATCQF010000179.1:0-2343 GCA_036569735.1 Allostellaceae bacterium
CCCTATGATCCCTATGCCCGGTGCCTTCGGGCGCCTCGGGCGCGGTTTGCCGCAATGCGTAAGTGGCAGCGCCCCATGTCCCGGCGGCCTCTTGTCGCGTCAGCACGAAACCAGCCGTGCGCGTCCCGGCGAGATTGCCGAGGCGGGCCG
The DNA here is from genome assembly GCA_036569735.1 of Allostellaceae bacterium. GTDB lineage: Bacteria > Pseudomonadota > Alphaproteobacteria > ATCC43930 > CGMCC-115725 > DATARH01. Next base: position 151 of record DATCQF010000179.1, read on the forward strand.
CGATGTATTGGCGCCCGCGGTCTTGAGGATCGATGATGCGTTGGACGGGGTAGGCAAGGTCGGCCGCCTTAATCGGAGCGGCGCCGTGGTGTTCGTCCCAGGCCTGGAATAGCTCAGCGACCTGCTGCCGCTGCGGGTCTTGCGCCTTAACCCGCTCGACCCGCTCGACGGGATCGCGGCAACCGAGCGTCAGCAAAGGGTCGCGGACCCATTCGCACCACGTCTCGAAACTTCCAAACGGCCGTCCCCGCTTTAGCTGGCTCGCGTTCTGCCGGCCATATTGCCAAATGGTGACCGTTGCCGCCAGAAGCTCCGGGCGCCGCCGTTCGATTTCATCGAGAAAGCCGGAAGCGAAGGGGCGTGTCTCAGGGTCTTCGCAGCGCGCGTCCAATTCGCAGAGAAGAAAGCGGCGGGCGAGGTCTTCGGAGACGCGCAGGCCATTGCCGGTGACAGCAACGAAGGCGGTGCTGTTGAGCACCACCATGCGGGACAACCCGAGCAGGCGCACGCGCGCCGGACGCTCGGTCAACACCGAGGCGAGCGTGGCGGAGCGCAGAACCGCGCCGTTCACGTTGTCGAGGAACAGGGCCGGCGCCGCCTCGACCAGCTCGGCGACGATGCGCTTGTCGAGTTCCTGGCGATCGTGGCCGGCGGTGAAGGCTCGAGGCCTTATACCGAACGCGATGATGCAGATTGCGCGAACCAACAACCCCTTGCCGCTGCCGGCGCCCGACACCTGTGGGGCCACCGCCAGAAAGCCGGGGGCAAGCGATAGGGTGGCGCGACAGATCGCAGTCATGAGCGCGGCGAGCATCGCGCTTTCGTCTCGGCCGGGCGAATGACCCAGATCCGTAACCTCGGCCCGGAGGGCCGAGTCATAGCGGCGCACGCCATCGGCGAACGGGAAGGTCTTAAAGGCCTCCCGCAGCACCCGAAGCGACGCCTCAGCATCTTCGCGCCGGGGGCACTCGGGGAGGTGCAGCGACGGCACCTTGCAGCACCACAGCCCGCTCGCGGGGTCATACCCCACGGCATCGCGAATGCTGCCATCAGGGGCGAGCAAGGGCGCGGTGCTGATCCCGGCCAGCGGCGGTAAATTCCACTCGCCCACCATGTCGAGATACATCCGCGCGACGCGCTCCGGCAAAGTGACCGGGGTCCGCTCACCCTTATCGCCTAATAGCTTCACGGGTCGGCATAGACGATGCGCCTCGACGACCACGTTGTTGACCGTCAGCCGGTTCGCCAGCATCGGCCCGCCGTCAGCGGGTTGCACCAGCTTAACCGGCATGTCGCGATCAAGCAGGTAGCCCGCCCCGGCGAAGAGATCGCGCAGCGCCCGGGCGGTTGCCGGCAGATCGCCGCCATGCACAATCAGATCGGGCTTGCCGGCCATCGTCGCACCGACGAATTCCTCTGCATCGTCGGGACCCCGAGGCATGTCAGGCATGGTGCGCGCTCCCCAGCCCTGTGCGGACACCGCTCCAGGCCGTGCGCTCGGCCTCCTCCTGCGGCAGGCCCGACAGCATCGCGGCGTTGGCGATGACGGCGGCAGCGGTATCAGCTCCGATCAGCCCGGATGCCACCATTTCGCCAGCACGGCACGCCGCCCAAAACGTCAGTAAATTCCGTTCGCCCTCATCCGCGCGCGCAACCTTACGGACCAAACCAGCGAGCGCATGCCCATCCGGGATCGTCGCCTTGGCCGCTCGCGTCTGACGGTGCGGCATCAGCGTCGATGCCGGGGGCACACTGACGGCCTCGATGGTGCCCGGCACCATGGCGATGCGCTCGGCCAGCGGGTCGTGAGCGCCATCGACGAATATAGGGGCCGCCGTATATATCGGCTGCGCCGCCCCGAAAACCGAATGATCGACCGGCACGCCCCGCAGCCAGCGCCCCAGCTCGGCGCCGCCCGTCGGTCGCGAAAGCCAGAACCACAAGCGCAGACGGAGACCGGGCGCGATCCCGTGCGATGCAGTCGCCTGCACTATGCATCGCGTTCCTTGGAACGCATCGGGAAGCTCCGCGATAGCGACCCTCCCGCAGGCCGGAATATTGCCCGCCTCGATACAATCGGGCCGCGGTAGCCCATCGATGTCGAGCGCCAGCCAGCGCCGCGGCACATCGCGGAGGGTCGCCATGTCGCCGGTGTCAGGGTCCGGATGAAGAAGCCGGCGGACGCCCCGCGTG
>DATCQF010000180.1:0-1999 GCA_036569735.1 Allostellaceae bacterium
CCGCCGTCAGCGCGCCGGCGCGGCGCTTTGGGGGGCAAAAATGTCCGCGGCATCGGCGGCGAGCGCAGCGCGCGATTTGGGGCGCATGTACATCATATGCCCACCCTCATAGACATGCAGGCGAATGGCGGCGCGCACCGCAGCGGGGAGGCCGAGCTGATCGACCAGCCAGCGCGAGGCGAGGTAGGGGGTCACCAGATCGTAGCGGCCATTGGCGATCAAGAGCTTCGTCCCCGGGTGCGCGAGCAGGGTCTTTTCGAGCGAGGACAGCGCGAGGCCCAGTCCGCCCCCGCCACCGCCATCCGGGCCGTGCGCGCCCTCCCAGTCCCATTGCCGCGATACATCGCGCGGCAACACCCGATAAGCCCGCTCGGTGCGGTACCCGAGCCCCTCTGGTGCGTAGCTGTCGAAGGCGGCGGTGTAGGCAGCGATTGCGGGGCCGAGCACCGGGTCGCCGGCATCGTCGGCCGACGGGTCGGCGCCCGCCGCGCGGGCCACCGTCGCGTCGTAGAGGCTCAGAATTTCGCCCTGCGCGCGCCGCAGCTCGCGCGCGAACACCCGGTCCGGCACCCGCCCGCGGTGGCGCCGGACGATGTCGACCGGGAGGCCGACCAGCGCGGCGATTCGCGCGATGAACGGGTCGCCCGCAGCCGGAATGCCCTTGAGCCCGGCCAGCCCGACGAGATAGTCCGACATGGCGAAGCGCTCGGCCGCCCGGCCAGCCTCGGCGGGCGGCGCTGCTTCGGAAAGTGCGGCGGCGACAGCGGCATAGCTCGGCAATTGGAAGGCGGGCGCCAGCGTGTTGCTGATGTCGGGGTGGAGGATCGCCAGGTCGAGCGCCGGCGAGATCAGGACGAGGCCGCTGACGGTGATCCCGACCTCGCGCTCGAGGCTGTGCGCCAACGCCGCGGCGCGCAACCCGCCATAGCTCTCGCCAACGAGAAACACCGGCGCGTTCCAGCGCTCGTGGCGGGTCAGCCAGCGGCGTACGACGGCGCCCAGCGAATCAAGATCGCCGTGCACGTTCCAGAACGGCTTGTCGGGATTCTCCTGCTTGCCCTTGCCGTGGCTGAAGCCGGTGCCGACCGGGTCGACGAATACGAGGTCGGTGAAGACCAGCCAGGTCGACGGGTTGTCGATCAGATGCACCGGCGGGCTCGGCGCCGCCCCGCTCGCCGGGGTCTCGAGGATGCGCGGCCCGAGCCCGCCAAGGTGGAGAAAAACCGAAGCCGCGCCGGGACCGCCATTGAACACGAACGCGACCGGCCGCCGCTGTCCGGCGGGTGCATCGGCCAGGTAGGATACCGTATAGACCGAGGCGCTCGCCTCGCCCTTCCGGTCGGTCAGGCCGATAGTCTCGGCCACCGCACGATAATCGAGCGGCTGCCCGGGGAGATTACCGGGGAGGTTAACCGTATGCAGGGTCTCGACCCGGGCCGGCAGTTCGGACGGGGACGGCGCCGGCTTGTCATCGGCTCGCAGGGGGGCGCTCGCGGCGAGCGTGACGATTACCGTCAGAACAAACGCGACCCCGGCGACCAGCCCTGTCCGGCACCGCGGTGCCGTGCCGTCCCGATGCCCGCCTTTCCGGTGCCGGCCGGCCCGGCGGCTTCCGCAAGCCGAGGTCCGGTCATCGGCAAAGCCGGTCGATTTCATCTCATCTCCTGCGCGATGCCGTCTTGCTGCCGTGCGCAGAGCACCGGACCGGGCGAACCGCGGCAAGTATCGGCTTTTTGCCGCTCCGCCCGCAATCCTGCCGGCCATAACAGGAGAAATGCCAGTTCCGGGGCATCAAACCAGGGGCAATCGAGTCGATCCGAGATAATGCGCCAGGCCGCCTGACGCCAGCCCCCTCACCCGCTCGCCGCGGCGCCCGCTGCGGTGACCGTGACCCGGTCGCCGGGGCGGCCGCGCCAGCGGCAGCGGCGCTCGACCCCGTGCCACGACAGGAAAGCGGCCGGCGCCGCCACGGCGAGCGAGATAAGGAACACCTGCCACC
>DATCQF010000181.1:0-3606 GCA_036569735.1 Allostellaceae bacterium
CCACGTGAGGTAAGCGATGGCTCAAGCGGACGGAACGGTGCGTTCGGTTCTGATCGTCGATGACGATCTGGATTTCGCCGAGTCGCTCGCCGACATTCTGCAGCCCAGGGGCTACGCCGCGCATTGTGTCGACACCCCCGAGCAAGCGCTCGCAACGCTGCGGGCGGGCAGCGACGCTGCGCCGGTCGCGCTGATCGACGTGCGCCTCGGCGGGACCGTCAGCGGCGTCGATCTGATCCCGCGCCTGCGTGCCGAGCAGCCTGAGCTGATCTGCGTCTTGATGACGGCCGCGCTCGACAGTCAGACGGCGATCGCAGCATTGCGCCGCGGCGCCTACGATTATTTCGACAAGTCTCGCGACCCGGACACGCTGGTCGCCACGCTCGAACGCTGCTTCGATCGCGTCCTGTTGCAGCGCGACCGCGAGGCGGCGTACGAAGCGCTGAGCCTCGCCAAGGACGAGGCCGAAGCGGCAAGCCGCGCCAAGTCGGGCTTTCTGGCGACGATGAGCCACGAGCTGCGCACGCCCTTGAATGCCATCATCGGCTTCTCCGAAATGATGGTACGCGAGGTGCTGGGGACGCTCGGCAACGAGCAATACCGGACCTATGTCGCGGACATCCATTCGAGCGGTACGCATCTCCTGCAGATCATCAACGACATCCTCGATCTGTCGAAGGCCGAGGCCGGAAAGCTCGAGCTCCATGAGGACGTCTTCGACCTGCGGGACTCGATCCACTCGGTCCGCCAATTATTCAGCGCCCGGATCAGCGAGGGCGGCCTATCCGACTCGGTCGAGCTGCCGGCGGACCTGCCGCTGCTGCGCGCCGATGAGCGCAAGACCAAGCAGATCCTGCTCAACCTGGTCTCCAACGCGGTCAAATTCACCCTGTCGGGCGGGCATATCGAGATTGCCGGCCGGTACGACCCGGAAGCCGGGCTGACGCTGACCGTAAGCGATACCGGCATCGGCATCGCGCCCGCCGATCTCGCCCGCGTGCTCACCCCCTTCGAGCAGGTCGATTCCTCGTTCAGCCGGTCGCATCAGGGGACCGGGCTGGGCCTGCCGCTGGTCAAGGCGATCATCGAGCTGCATGGCGGCAGCCTCGTGTTGCAGAGCGAGGTCGGCGTGGGGACGCGCGTCAGCGTTACCTTCCCGCCGGATCGGGCCATCTTCGACCCCGCGGCCGCGGACTCGCGCAGCGCGGCCTGATCAGCGGCCTGCGTCGCCCCATAGCTGGCGCCAGCTCGGGAAGCCGCCGAGCGGCGCGGCCTCCATCATCGCGCGCATGATGGCGCGCGCCAGGCACGACGCGGCGGCGCTGCCGAGCCGCGCGAGCCGCGCCGGATCGACGGTGATTTGATCGCCGCTTGGGCCGCCCGCGCCACCCGGGCTGACCGACAGCGCAAATACCGTATCGCCATCGAACGGGGTGTGCGCCGGACGGATCGCCTGGGCCAACCCGTCCTGCGCCATGATCGCCAGCCGCCGGCAGCCGCTCTTGTCGAGCGGCGCGTCGGTCGCGACGACAGCGATCGTCGTGTTCGCGCCGGCAGCCGCCGCCGCACAGGCGGAAAAATCCTCAGGGTCGAGCAGCCCCGCAGGCAGCGGCGGCTGGGCCGCGATCTCGCCGGCGAGCGCCAGCTCGGCGGCCCACAGCCGCCCGCAATCGGGCCGCACCACCGACCCCCAGCTGTTGACCGCGACGAGCGCCCCGACCATCGCGCCGTCTTCCAGCCGTAACGACGCGCTGCCGATGCCGCCCTTGAGGCGGCCGGCCTTGGCGCCGAGCCCGGCCCCGGCGTTGCCCAGCGCGAAATCCGGCCCGGCGCACGCCAGCGCCGCGCGCCCGAGCCGGCGATAGGGCGGCTCGCCCGACCAGGGAAGGCGCCTCGGAAACCCGAGATCGAAGAGGATCGCCGAGGGCACGATCGGCACCAATACATCGCGGACAGGAAATCCGCGCCGCATCGCGTGAAGCCCCTCCATCACCCCGCCCGCCGCATCGAGCCCGAACGCGGAGCCGCCCGACAACACGATCGCGTCGATGCGCGAAACCAGCGCGGCGGGGTCGAGCAGCTCGGTTTCCCGGCTGCCCGGAGCGCCGCCCCGGACATCGACCGCGGCAACCGCCGGGGTTTCGGCCAGGACCACCGTTGTCCCGGTGATGCCGGGCGCGTCTTCCGCCTGGCCGACCAGCAGACCGGGGACGTCGGTGATCAGATTGCGCGGGCCGGGCTCGGCCATCGTGATTCCCCCGACGGTTCAAACGGTGCGAGCGACCCAGCACTCGACGCGAGATTGCTTCGCTTTGCTCGCAATGACAGCAAAATACATTGTCATTGCGAGGAGCATAGCGACGAAGCAATCTCGGCGAACCAGGTGCTGTCGGGAGCGGATACGATGTCGACCACCGTGATCAGGAACGCCGCCTGGGTGATTGCCTGGGACGAGGGGCTTGGCCGCCACATCTACCGCCGCGGTGTCGACCTCGCCTTCGAGGATGGCCGCATCAGCTTTCTCGGGCACGATTTCGCGGGACCCGCGGACCGGGTCATCGACGGCAGCGCCCGGCTCGTCATGCCTGGCCTCATCGACATCCATTCGCACCCCGAGCACGAGCCGCTCTATCGCGGGATCCGCGAGGAGCACGGCCTGCCAAGCATGCACATGACCGGGCTCTACGAACGTTCGCAGGCACTGTCGGCAACCGACGACGAGGCCCGCGCGGCGAGCGCCGAATTCGCCTATTGCGAGCTCCTGCTGAGCGGCGTCACCAGCCTCGTCGACATCTCGCCGCCGTGGGCCGGCTGGATCGAGCTGTTCGCCCGCAGCGGGCTGCGCGGCTTTCTCGCGCCCGGCTATGCGTCGGCCCGGTGGTATCTCGAAGACGACCACGAGCTCAACTATGCCTGGGACGAGGCGCGCGGGCGCGCCGGGTTCGCCGCGGCACTGGACGTCATCGACGCCGCGCTCGCGCATCCCTGCGCCAGGCTGTCCGGGGTCGTCTCGCCGATGCAGATCGACACCTGCACCGCCGATCTGTTGCGCGACAGCCACGCCGCGGCGAAGGAGCGCGGCTTGCCCCTCACCGTGCATGTCGCGCAGAGCGTCAGCGAGGTGCGCGAGATGATCCGCCGCCACGGTCAGACCCCCGTACAGTGGGCTCATGCGCTCGGCATCCTCGGCCCCGGTACGATCCTCGGGCACGCCCTCTACCTCGACCGCCATTCCTGGATCCGCTCGTGGACCGACACCGACCTCGCGATCCTCGGCGACAGCGGAACCGCTGTCGCGCATTGCCCGACGCCGTTCGCGCGCTATGGCCATGTCATGGAGAATTTCGGCGACTACCTGCGCGCCGGGGTGACGATGGGGCTGGGCACCGATTGCGCGCCGCACAACCTCGTCGAGGAAATGCGCAAGGCGGCGGTGCTCGCCCGCATAGCGGCGCGCGACATCACCGCCGTGACGACCGCCCAACTGTTCCATGCCGCGACGGCGGGGGGCGCGAGCGCCCTCATGCGCGACGACCTCGGCCGGCTCGCTCCGGGCAAGCGGGCCGACATCGTGCTGGTCGACCTCGAATGCCCGCAGATGCAGCC
>DATCQF010000182.1:0-4846 GCA_036569735.1 Allostellaceae bacterium
GAACACTGTGGCGTTATATTGCACCCTGCGTGCTCGCGCTCAGCCCGGTGTTCTTCGCAGGCGTTATATTCGCGGTCTCATTTCGCAATGCCCCGCATCCGGACCTCGCGCTCGGCTGCAACATCGCGGGGTCGGTGGTGGGGGGCCTTGCCGAATCCCTCTCGATGCTGCTGGGCTTCCAATATCTGCTGCTCGTCGCGCTGGGCTTTTACCTGCTCTCGGCGTGGTCGCCGCGAGTGCCGATCGCCGCCACCCGATCCTAGATCACCCCTTCGGCCGGGTGCCGAAGCGCGCGAGCACGCGGGCGGCGACCCGGGGGCTGACGAAATGGCCGATATCCCCGCCGAGCGCGCCGATTTCCTTGACGAAACGCGACGAGATGAACTGAAAGCGGTCCGAGGCCATCAGGAACACGGTCTCGATATTCGGGTTGAGCCGGGCGTTCATCCCGGTCATCTGGAATTCGTACTCGAAATCGGAGACGGCGCGCAGCCCGCGGACGATGACGCCGGCCCCGACCGACTCGGCAAAGCTCATCAGCAACGTTTCAAACGGCCGCACCTCGATCCGCTCGGCGCCGCCATTGTCGAGATGGGCGATTTCGTCGCGCACGATCTCGACCCGCTCGTCGGTCGAGAACAGCGGCCCCTTCCCGTCATTGCGGGCAACCCCGATGACCAGGTGGTCGACCACGTGCAAGGCGCGCCGGATGATGTCGGTATGGCCGTTGGTGATCGGATCGAAGGTGCCGGGATAGATCCCGATGCGCCTGGTCATCTGTCGTCCCCCTCGGTGTGATTATTTTCCGCCTCGTCCGCTGCCGGGTTGTCCAGTTCCTCGGCCGTCTCCTCGGCAACCCCATTCTCCTCGGCGACTTCCGGCAGCCGCGCCACCGAGACCACCCGCTCGCCGTCGCCGAGCTTGAAGATCACCACGCCCACCCCGCCGCGCCGCACGATGCGGATATCGTTGACCGGACAGCGGATCACCATCCCGGCATCGGTGACCAGCATGACCTGGTCGTTATGCCCGACTGGAAACATCGCCACGACGGCATCGCTGCGCCGGGTCAGGTCCATGTTGTTGATGCCCTGCCCGCCGCGGCCGGTGATGCGATAGCCGTAGGCCGAGCTGCGCACGCCAAAGCCCTTCTCGGTGACGCTCAGCACGAACTGCTCGCGCGCATCGAGATCGGCGAACTGTTCCTCCGAGATCGCCGCCTCGCCGCTCTCGGCGTCGCTATCGTCGGGCTCGGCCGGATCGTGGGCGCCGTTGCCGTTCGCTTCCAACTCCTCGCCATTCTGGCGGCGCCGCTCGGTAGCGAGCTTCAGATAGGCGTTGCGGGTCTCCGGACCGACCTCCTCATGGCGCAGGATCGACATCGAGATGACCTTGTCGTCACGCAACAGGCGGATGCCGCGGACCCCGACCGAGGAGCGGCCGGTGAAGACCCGGACGCCCTTGCCGTCCTCGTCGTACTTGATCTGGAAGCGGATCGCCTTGCCGTTGCGGGTCGCCAGCAGCACATCGTCGTCGTCGGTACAGGTCGCGACCGCGATCAGCCGGTCGTCGGCGTCCTCGTCCTCGAATTTCATCGCGATCTTGCCGTTGGACCGGACATCGCCGAAATCGGAAAGCGCGTTGCGGCGCACATATCCGTTCGCGGTGGCGAACATCACGGTCAGGTCGGCCCAGCTTGCCTCGTCCTCCGGCAGCGGCATGACGGTCGAGATCGTCTCGCCCTCGGTGAGGTTCGGCAGGAGATTGACCATCGGCCGGCCGCGCGCCTGCGGCGTGCCGAGCGGCAGGCGGTAGACCTTGAGCTTGTAGACCCGGCCGGACGAGGTAAAGAACAGCACCGGCGCGAGGGTCGAGGCGACAAACACCTCGCTCAAAAAATCCTCCTCGCGGATCGCCATCCCGGCGCGGCCGCGCCCGCCGCGGCGCTGGGCACGATAGGTCGACAGCGGCACCCGCTTGATGTAGCCGGTATGGCTGACCGTGACGACCATGTCCTCGCGCTGGATCAAGGCCTCGATATCGGCCTCGAACTCGACATCCTCGATCGCGGTGCGCCGCGGATTGGCGAATTGCGTCTTGATCGCCAGCATCTCGGTGCGCAGCACCTCGATGAGGCGCGTCCGCGAGCCCAGGATCTCGAGATGGCCGGCGATCTCGGTCACCAGCTCCTGCACTTCGTCCGAGATCTTCTCGCGTTCGAGCCCGGTCAGGCGTTGCAGCCGCAGATCGAGAATCGCGCGCGCCTGCTCGTCCGACAGCTGATAGGTGCCGTCGGCGCCGAGCGCCCTGCCCTCTTCGCCGAGCAGCGCCAGCACCGGCGCGACATCGGCGGCCGGCCAGCGCTGTCCGACGAGCCCGGCGCGCGCGCTCGCCGGATCGTCCGCCGCGCGAATGAGGGCGATGATCTCGTCGATGTTGGCGACCGCAACGAGGAGGCCGACCAGGATGTGCGCGCGCTGGCGGGCCTTGTTCAACAGGAAGGTGGTGCGCCGGGTGATGACCTCTTCGCGGAACGCGACAAACGCGACGATGATGTCGCGCAGGGTCAGGAGCTCGGGGCGCCCACCGTTCAAGGCGAGCATGTTGACCCCGAAGCTGGTCTGCAGCGCGGTGTGGCGGTAGAGCTGGTTCAAGACGATGTCGGGATCGGCCTCGCGCTTCAGCTCGACGACGAGTCGGACGCCATCGCGGTCGCTCTCGTCGCGCATGTCGGAGATGCCCTCGACGAGCTTCTCGCGGACACACTCGGCGATGCGCTCCTGCAGCTTCGACTTGTTGACCTGGAACGGCATCTCGGTGAAGACGAGCGCCTCGCGGTCCTTGCGGATTTCCTCGACGTGGCTCATCGCCCGCAATACCACCGCGCCGCGGCCGGTCCGGTATGCGGCGTGGGTCCCGGCGCGGCCGATGATGATGCCGCCGGTGGGAAAATCCGGCGCCGGCACATACTCCATCAGCTCCTCGATGGTGATCGCCGGGTTGTCGAGATAGGCGCAGCAGGCGTCGATCACCTCGCCCAGATTGTGCGGCGGGATGTTGGTCGCCATGCCGACCGCGATGCCCTGCGCGCCGTTGACCAGGAGGTGCGGGAAGCCGGCCGGCAAGACCTTGGGCTCGCGCTCGGTCTCGTCGTAATTGGGCTGGAAGTCGACGGTGTCCTTGTCGAGATCGTCGAGCAGCGCATCGGCGACGCGGGCGAGCCGCGCCTCGGTATAGCGGTTGGCCGCCGGCGGATCGCCGTCCATCGAGCCGAAATTGCCCTGCCCGTCGACCAAGGGCAGGCGCATCGAGAAATCCTGGGCGAGCCGCACCATCGCGTCGTAGATCGCCAGATCGCCGTGCGGGTGGAATTTGCCCATCACCTCGCCGACGATGCGGGCCGATTTCCGATAGCCGCGGTTCCATTCGTTGCCGTTGGCCTTCATCCCATAGAGGATGCGGCGGTGTACCGGCTTCAGCCCGTCGCGGACATCGGGGAGCGCGCGCGCCACGATCACGCTCATCGCGTAATCGAGATACGAGCGCCGCATCTCCTCTTCGATCGTGATCGTCGAGATCGGCGGCCCGGCGGGCGGCGGTGCGGCAGGCGAGGAGGTGACGGCCAAGGTCTATAATCTGCGCTCTGGCTGGCATGAAAATCGCGGCCGGGCGCCACCGGAGTTGCCGGGCGCGGCCGCGATTCCATAGATGGTTACGACCAGGTAAAATTACCCGATTTCGCAGCTGCGAACAACGCTGCGCAGATCTCCGTTGCGCGCTTCGCGTGGACCGTTCAACTGGCGGCGAGGCTCGACACCTCGCCGTCGCCGGTATCGCCGGGGCGCGAGCCGTCCGCCTGCGCGGCAAGCCGCAGCACCGCCGCGTAATCGGTCTTGCCCGAGCCGAGCAGCGGCAGCGTCGCGACCTGGACGATTTCGCGTGGGATCGCGATCTCGGGGAGGCCCTCGCGGTGCGCGGTGTCGATCAATGCGTCGCGGATCACCTGGGGCGCCTCGCTGACCAGCACGAGGCGCTCGCCGCGGCGCGAATCGGGCAGCGCGACGACGGCATGGCGGTGGTCCGGGTAGGCCACGATTGCGATCCGCTCGGCCACCGCCAGCGAGACCATCTCGCCGGCGAGCTTGGCAAACCGCTTGGCCCGCCCGGCGATCGTCACAAACCCCTCGTCGTCGATCCGCACGATATCGCCGGTGTCGTGCCAGCCGTCTTCGGGCGGGGCGAGAGTGCCCGGCTCTTCGGGCCGCAAATAGCCCGACATGATGTTGGGGCCGCGCAGCAGCAGGCGGCCGCCTTCGGCGATGCCGGGGACCGGGTCGAGGCGATGCTCGATCAGCGGCAGGAGGCGGCCGACCGTGCCGGCCTTGAAATGCATCGGCGTGTTGACGGCGATGACCGGCGAGCATTCGGTCACCCCATAGCCTTCGAGGATGCGTTTGCCGAAGCGCTCGGACCACACAAGCCGGGTCTCGTCGCGCACCGCCTCGGCCCCGGCAAACACATAGCGCAGCGCATAGAAATCATAGGGATGGGCGGCGCGCCCATACCCGGCGAGAAAGGTGTCGGTGCCGAACAACAGGGTCGCGCCGATGTCGTAGGCCAGCTCGGGCACGATCCGGTAATGCAGCGGCGACGGGTAGAGGAAGACCCGCACCCCGGCGAGGAGCGGCAGCAGGAACCCGGCGGTCAGCCCAAAGCTGTGGAACATCGGCAACGCGTTGAGCACCTGGTCGGCCGGGCTGAAATCGACCCGCGCGGCGAGCTGGCGCCGGTTCACCAGGAGGTTGGCGTGGCTCAGCACGACCCCCTTCGGGGCGCCTTCCGAACC
>DATCQF010000183.1:0-5227 GCA_036569735.1 Allostellaceae bacterium
GGTCAGTAGTACGCCGCTCCGCCGTTGACGTGGATGGTCTGGCCGGTGATGAAGCCGCCGTCGTCACTGACCAGAAAAAGGCAGGTGGCGGCGATCTCGTCCGGCTTCCCCTGACGCCCCAGCGGGATCCCGGCGGCGTTCGGCGCGTGCCCCTGATACCACTCGGGGTTGGCTCGCCTCGTATCGATGCTGCCCGGGGAGACCACGTTGACCCGGATGTTGTGCTCGGCGAATTCGGATGCGAGCGCCCGCGCGAACCCTACGAGGCCCATCTTGGCGGCCGAGACATGGGCACGGCCCTTGCCGCCGGTGAAGGCGCCCTCGCCGGTAAAGAACAGGATGCGCCCGTATTTGTTCTTGACCATCGCATCGATGACCGCGCGGGTCAGGTAGAACGCCCCGTCGAGCACCACTCCGCGGACCGCCTCCCAATCCTCTGCCGTCACCTCGGTAAACGGCTTATGGGGCCGGATCGCGGCATTGTTTATGAGGATATCGACCCGGCCGAACTCGGACAGCGCCTTAGCCGCCATCGCCTCGACCTGATCCTTCCTGCCCATGTCGGCGATGATCGCGAGCGCCTTCACCCCGAGGGCCTGCGCCTCGCGCACGACGGCGTCGGCCTCGGCCTGGTTCGAGCGCGCGTTGACCACCACGTTCGCGCCTTCCCTTGCCAGCTGCAGTACCGTCGCGCGGCCGATATTGCGGCCCGAGCCGGTTACCAGGGCGATTTTCCCCTCGAGCTTACCCATGACCCACCTCCATGACGATGTTCGAGAGGTAGAGGCAATCCGCATCCGATGGCAACGGCAAACCGCTCGGCCGAAGCTCCCGGTTCCGCAGCCGGGCGGACTGGCGCAATGAGAAAGCAATAGCCGGGTAGAGCGCCTCTCGCTTCCGCGCCAGATTGGCACCATGTTTGGTAGTGGAGAGCGTGTTATGATGAACCTGGAGCAATGCTGGGCGGCGCTGGCGAGCCGCGATGCGGGCGCCGACGGCAGCTTTGTCTATGCCGTGCGCACGACCGGGGTTTACTGCCGGCCGGGCTGCGCCTCGCGGCTGCCCCGGCGCGAGAATGTGGCGTTTTACGAGACCCCCGCCGTGGCCGAAGCCGCCGGCTTTCGCCCGTGCAAGCGCTGTCGGCCGAGCGAGGGTTCGGCCGGCGAGCGGCACGTCGCGGCGATCGGCCGGGCCTGCGCCTTGATCCGCGCGCGGGACGCGTTGCCGAGCCTCGCCGAACTGGCCGATGCGGCGCGCCTCAGCCGCTTCCATTTTCATCGCGTGTTCAAAGAGATCACCGGCACGACACCGCGCGAATGGGGCAAGGCGCACCGGCTCGACCGCTTTGCCGAGCGGCTGGATTGCGGCGAGAGCGTCGCCGCGGCGGTTTATGGCGCGGGTTTCGGCGCCAGCTCGCGCGCCTACGAGGCGGCCCCGAACGGTCTCGGCATGACCCCGGGAGCGCGGCGGCACGGCGGGCGCGGCGAAACAATTCGCTTCACGACGGTAGAGACCGGGCTCGGCTGGGCTTTGGTGGCCGCGACCGGGCGCGGCATCTGCATGACCGCGCTCGGCGACGAGCGCGCTGCGCTCGAAGCGGAGCTCCGCCGACGCTTCCCCGCCGCCCTGATCTGGCCGGCCGATGCCGCGTTGACCGCCTGGGCCGAGCGCATCGTCCGCTTCATCACGCGGCCCGACGCGCAGCCCGACCTGCCGCTCGACATCCGCGGCACCGCCTTTCAGGCGCTGGTGTGGCGCGCCTTGCAGAAAATCCCGCCGGGGCGGACGGCGACCTACGGCGAGATCGCCGCCACGCTCGGCCGGCCGAGTGCGGTGCGCGCGGTGGCGCAAGCCTGCGCCGCCAACAAGCTCGCAATCCTGGTGCCGTGTCACCGGGTGGTGCGCGGCGACGGCGCGCTTGCCGGGTATCGCTGGGGGATCGAGCGCAAACGCGCCCTGATCGCGCGCGAGCGCGAAGCGGCAGCAGCGCCCGCCTCCGCCCGGGCAGCCGAGTGAAGCTGCCGGCACAAGCGGAATGGCCGGGTTTCCTCGCGGCGCTCGACGAGCGTGGCTACGCGGTGCTGCCCGGCCTCTTCGACCCCGGGGCGTGCGGCGAGCTGGCGGCGCTCTACGACCACGAGGAGGCGTTCCGCTCGCGGGTCGTCATGGCGCATCACAATTTCGGGCGCGGCGAATACCAATACCTGCGCTATCCGCTGCCGCCGGTGGTCGCTGCGCTGCGCGAGGCGCTCTATCCGGCCCTCGCACCGCTCGCCAACCAGTGGCACGAGCGGCTGCATCTGGAGCCGCGCTTCCCGGAAACGCTGGCGGCCTACCTCGCCCGCTGTCACGCCGCCGGGCAACAGCGCCCGACACCGCTGATCCTCAAATACGAGGCAGGCGACTACAACTGCCTGCACCAGGATTTGTACGGCGATTTCGTCTTCCCGGTACAGGCGACGGTGTTGCTGAGCGCTCCGGGATCCGACTTTGCCGGCGGCGAGTTCATGCTCGTCGAGCAGCGCCCGCGGATGCAGTCGAAGGGCGAGGTGGTGCCGCTTGGCCACGGCGACGCTGTGATCTTCGCGGTCAACCATCGCCCGGTCGCCGGCGCGCGCGGCGTCTATCGGGCGAGGATGCGGCACGGCGTCAGCCGGCTGCGCCGTGGCCGGCGTTTTACGCTGGGCATCATCTTCCACGACGCGGCCTGAGGCTGCTATGTAATGTAAGAGGGAATCTGGGAAGCACGCGATGGGAAAGAGCGCTTCGGTTGTTCATAGCGACCCGGAAATTCTCGGGGGGACGCCGGTATTTGTCGGAACACGGGTGCCGCTACGGAACCTGATCGATTATCTCGAAAGAGGCTACAGCCTCGACGAGTTCCTTGATGCCTTCCCGTCGGTCACGCACAAACAGGCGGTGGCCGCGCTGGAGGCCGCCCATCAGGCGCTAACCGCTCGTGCGCATCCTGCTGGATGAACAGCTGCCACGCCAGCTGGCTCGGCAGTTGGTCGGGCATGAGGTCCGTTCGGTGCAGCAGCAGGGCTGGGCTGGACTGGCAAATGGCGAGCTGCTGCGGCGTGCCGCCGCTGACATGTTCGACGTCTTCGTAACCGCCGATCAGAATCTCCAGTTCCAGCAAAACCTGTCGGGGGCGCCGCTCGGCGTAGTCGTTCTCGTCGCGCGGAGCAACGCGCTGGAGGACCTCCTTCCGCTCGTGCTCCCCTTGCTGCAGGCGGTTCAGGACGCCCGGCCCGGCGAGGTTCGCCGCGTAGCCACAAGCTGAGGGCGGTCAGCTCTTCTCGAACACCTCCTTCGCGATCAGCGCGGCGGTCATCGCTGCCGGCCAGCCGGCATAGAAGGCGAGATGGGTGATCAATTCGCCGATCTCGTCCCGGGTCACGCCGTTGGCGAGCGCGCGCGCGGATGGCCCTCGAGCTGCTTCTCGCGGCCCAGCGCAATGAGGGTCGCGACGACGATCAGGCTGCGGTCGCGCTTCGACAGACCGGGCCGCTCCCAGATCTCGCCATAGATGATCGTGTCGGAAATCTCGGCGAGCTTTGGCACGGTGCCGCGGATGGCTTCGCGGGCGGATGAAGTCGGCGCTGCGGGCATGATTTTTCCTCCGGGTTGTTCCCGGTCGCCAGCCTAGAGTAAGTCTCCACCAGCGAATATCGGCTCTCGCGGGAGGCTTGCATGCGCATCGCGGTCATCGGCACCGGCGGCATCGGCGGGCCCTATGGGGCCTCTCTCGCCAAGGCCGGAGCGGATGTCACGTTTGTCGCGCGGGGCGCGCATCTCGCCGCGATGCAGGCGAACGGTCTACGGATCGAGGGCGACCGCGGGGAAATCACCATTCGGCCGGCCCAGGCCACCGACGACATCGCGAGCATTGCCGCCATGGGGCCGGTCGATTACGTGCTGTTCTGCGTCAAGCTGTGGGACGTCGAGAGCGCCGGGGAACAGATCCGTGCGATCGTCGGGTCGCGAACCGCGGTCATCCCGCTGCAGAACGGCATCGACGCGGCAGAGCGTCTGATCCCGATCCTAGGCCGCGAGGCGGTGATGGGCGGCACCGCCTTTGTCACCGGGTCGATCGTCGCGCCGGGAATCGTTCGCCAGACCGGGACCTACCAGCAGATGACCTTTGGCGAACTCGATCGCCGGCCAAGCGCCCGCGGCGAGCGTCTCAAGGCGCTGTGCGACGCAGCCGGGTTCGACGGCATCCTCAGCCCGGACATCATGGTGCCGGTCTGGCAGAAATTCATCCTCCTGGTGCCGCTGAGCGGGCTCAACGCGCTGACTCGGCGACCACTCGGCGAATACCGCGCGGACCCCGACCTGTCCGCGCTCCTCGAGGCGACGCTGCGCGAGACGATCGCGGTCGGGCTCGCCGAGGGCGTCAACCTGCCACCGGACAGCTTCGAGCGGACACTGGCTCAGATCCACTCGATGCCGCCCCACCACATGGTGTCGATGGGCAACGATCTGCTGCGCGGCAATCGCCTCGAATTGCCGTGGTTCGCCGGGAAAATCGTCGAACTCGGCCGCCGCCACGCGATTCCGACCCCGGCGAACGGGTTTATCTACACGGCCTTGAAGCTCCACGCCAATGGCGCGCCGGCTACTTGAGGCTGAACGGGACCCCGTCGTCGAGCGGGATCACCGGGCGCGGCAGGCGGGTCCACTCGAAGCGAGCGAGCATCGGCGAGGTAAGCCCCGGCAGGTCTACTTCGACGATCCGCTCCGGCCCGAAGAACTCGTCGAAGCCGCCGCGGAAATGGCCGCGCGACTTGACCGCGACGCTGCGCGCTTTCGCGATGTCGAGCCCCATCATCTCGAAGAAGACCGGGTCGGCGCATTGCACCCGGTGCGACACCACGACGACGGTGATCCCGCCGATCGCCAGCGCGGCGCAGGGCCCGAGCGCGATGCGCGTCCCGGCATAGATGCCGCGCCGTCCGACGCAGTTGCCGTCGGTCAATGCCGCGACCCGCGCCGGCGTGCTCCACGGCTCGGAAAAACTGGTGGTCTCCTCGCGGTTGAAGCGCGCCTGGAAATTGTAGTGGAGCCCGTGGGCATGCGCCTCGGCGGCGAGCGGCGG
Organism: Allostellaceae bacterium; assembly: GCA_036569735.1. Classification (GTDB taxonomy): domain Bacteria; phylum Pseudomonadota; class Alphaproteobacteria; order ATCC43930; family CGMCC-115725; genus DATARH01. The sequence goes on from DATCQF010000183.1 coordinate 5,105, forward strand.
GTCGTAGATGATCCCGAAGAGGGCGCCCTTGACCCCGGCCTCGGCAAACGCCCGCAACAGGAACATCGTGTTGCCGCGCCCGCCGCCGCCCGGGTTGTCGGCGACATCGGCAAAGGCGAGCGC
>DATCQF010000184.1:0-11204 GCA_036569735.1 Allostellaceae bacterium
CCTGGCGCGGGCTCGCGCCGCGGAGGCCGAGCTTGCCCGGCGCGGGCTGGCGGCGGAAACCCGGCTCGCTTCCGTCGCCCTGATCATCGACAAGCTTGCCGCCGAGATCACCGAGCTTGCCGCGGAAACCGCCGACGCCGAACGCTCGCTGGCGCTGTTGCCGGACCCGGGGCTGGCCCGCACCGCACTGGAAGGGGCGCGCTCGGGGGCCGCGGCGGCGCGCCGTCGCGAGAGCGAGGCGCGGGCCTTGGAGGACCGGCTTCTGCGCGACGGCGAGGCGCGCCGCCAGCGCCTTGCCGCGATCGGCGCCGAAGAAGAATCATGGCGCAAACGGCGCGACGGCGCCGCCGCGCAGCGCAACATCCTGGCCGACCGGCACGGGACGCTTACCGCGCAGATCGCCGAACTGGCGGCCCGCCCGGCTGCGATCACGCGTGAAACCGGGGCGCTCGCCGAGAGCGCGGCCGTTGCTTCCGCCGCGCAGCGGACCGCCGAGGATGCGCTGGCCGCCGGTGAAACGCGGCTGCGCCAGGCGTCCGAGGCCGCCCGCCAGGCTGATGCGGCAGTCGGCCAAGCGCGCGAGCACCGCGCCCGGCTCCAGGCGCGCTGCGAGGCCGCGGCCGAAGGGCTGGCGCGGCTGCGCGCCGAGACCGCCGAGCGGCTCGACCAGACCCCGGAAAACCTCGCCTTGATGGTGGAGCAGAACGGCGATGCGGACCCGGCCGATAGCGGTGATCCGGGCGATCTTGCCGCCCGGCTCGAGCGCCTCTTGCGCGAGCGCGACGGGATGGGCCCGGTCAATCTGCTCGCCGAACGGGAGGAGGGCGAAGTCGCGGAGCGGCTCGCCGGGCTCGACCACGAGCGCGCTGATCTGACCGCGGCGATCGCGCGGCTGCGCCGCGGCATCGCCACCTTGAACCAGGAGGGCAGGAAGCGCCTCCTCGCCGCGTTCGACCTGCTCAACGCGCATTTCGGCGAGCTCTTTGCCCGGCTGTTCGGCGGCGGCAAGGCCGAGCTCGCCTGGGCCGGCGGCGACGACCCGCTCGAGGCCGGGCTCGACATCATGGCAAGCCCGCCGGGCAAGCGCCTGGAGGCATTGTCGCTGTTGTCGGGCGGCGAGCAGGCGCTGACCGCCCTCGCCCTGATCTTTGCCGTGTTTCTGACCAATCCGGCGCCGATCTGCGTCCTCGACGAAGTTGATGCGCCGCTCGACGACGCCAATGTCGACTGCTTCTGCCGGCTGGTGGCGGACATCGCGGACACCACCGGCACCAGGTTCCTCCTGATCACCCATCACCGCGTCACAATGGCGCGGATGGACCGGCTGTTTGGCGTGACGATGGCCGAGCGCGGCGTTTCGCAGCTGGTTTCGGTCGATCTCGCGCGCGCCGCCGAAATGCGCCAGACGGCCTGATCTGGCTAGCCATCTCACTGATATTACAGAATATGTTATGCGAAACCCGCCTCCCTCCACGGGTTGACACTAGCACGGTGCCTGACTAAGGTGCGCGCCGTTCCGGCCGGTAGCGGCCGGGTTCGGATAGGTGTTGATTGCGCTCCCCAAAATGAGCGAAGGCGGTCCGCCCGACCCGGTGGCTGACCCGTTGGCCCGCCTCGGCGAAAGGCTCGACAGGGCGCGGGCGAAGCGCGGCGGCGAGGGGGCGGCGGGCCCTGACGATGCGGCCGGTCAGGGGGATGGCCAGCAAGGGGCCGGGCTGGGCCTGCGCATCGGCGTCGAATTCGTGGTTGCGGTGGTCGTGGCGACCGGGTTGGGCTGGGCGCTCGACCGCTGGCTGGGAACGCGGCCGTGGGGGACGATCGTCTTGTTTTTCCTCGGGGTCGCCGCCGGCATGTTGAGCGTCTACCGCGCCATCGCCGGCATCAAGATGGCGGTCGGTTACCGGCGGCTCGACGGGCCGGCCGGCCGAAAGCCGGCGAAGGATGCGTGGGACGAGGACGAGGAATAGCGTGGCGATAGAGATCCACCCTCTCGAGCAGTTCACGGTCGAGCGCCTGATTCCGCTCCATATCGGCAAGCTCGATATCTCCTACACGAACTCGGCCCTCTTGATGACGCTCGCGGTCGGGTTGATCACCGCGCTGACCGTATTCGGCACCCGCAAGGCGGCTTTGGTGCCCGGGCGATGGCAGTCGGTCGCCGAGATGAGCTACGAATTCGTCGCCGATATGATCGACACCAACGCCGGGCACGGCGCGCGGGAATTCCTCCCGTTTGTGTTCACGCTGTTCATGTTCATCCTGTTCAGCAACCTGTTGGGGCTGGTGCCGTACAGCTTTACGGTGACCAGCCATATCATCGTGACGTTCGCCCTCGCCGCGGTGGTGTTCGTCGGCGTCACGATCATCGGCTTTGTGCGGCATGGGGCGCACTTTCTCAGACTGTTCGTGCCGGCGGGGGTGCCCGCAGTGCTGCTCGTGCTGCTCGTGCCGATCGAGCTCCTGTCCTATTTCATCCGCCCCTTCACGCTGTCGATCCGGCTGTTCGCCAATATGCTGGCGGGCCACACGATGCTGGCGATCTTCGGCGGCTTCGCCGCGAGCGTCGGCTTCTTCGCGATCATCCCGTTGGGCGTCGACGTGCTCCTGGTTGGCCTGGAACTCCTGGTGGCGGCGTTGCAGGCCTATGTCTTTGCCATCCTCACCTGTCTCTACCTGCGCGACGCCCTGCATTTGCATTGAGCGGCCCACCGATCCTCGAAAACCCGCCTCGCTTCTGAAAAAGGGAAACCTCACATGGACCTTGCTTCCGCAAAAATGATCGGCGCCGGTCTCGCCTGCATCGCGCTGGTCGGCGCCGGAGTCGGCATCGGCAACGTATTTGCGGCCCTGATCACCTCGGTCGCCCGCAATCCGGCAGCCCAGGCGCAGGTTCAGCCCTTCGCGTTTCTCGGCTTCGCGCTGGCCGAAGCGACCGGGCTGTTCGGTCTGGCGATCGCGTTTCTGATCCTGTTCGTGTTCTAAGATCGCGACCGCGGGCGCCCGGCATGCCGCAACTCGATGTCTCGACCTTCACGCCGCAGCTGTTCTGGCTCGTCGTGTGGTTTGTCGTGCTTTACCTGGTGATGGCGAAGCTCGGGTTGCCCCGCATCGCGCTCGCGATCGAGGCGCGGCGCCAGCGGCGCGAGGATGATCTCGCCCGCGCCGCTGAGATGAAAGCCGCCGCCGAGACCGCCAACGCGGCGTTCCAACAGACCATGGCCGAGGCGCGTGCCGAGGCCCAGGCGGTGATCAAGCAGGCCGCCGATCGGTTTGCCGTCGAGGCCGCGCAGCGCCAGCGCGCCTTGGCGAGCGTCCTCGCCGAACAGATCGCAACGGCCGAGCAGCGCATCGCCGCCACCAAGGACGAGGCGCTCTCCGAAGTGCGCGGCATCGCCATCGATGTCGGCCGCGCGGTGGTCGAAAAGCTGACCGGCTCGGCACCGAATGCGGCGAGGCTGGCGGCGGCTGTCGACAGCTCCCTGGCGGGACAAGCGCCGGGACCAGCGCGATGATGCACCTCCTTGCCGATGCTGAGTTCTGGGTTCTGCTCGCGGTCGTCATCTTTGCCGTCGCGGTGTGGAAGCCGATGCGCCGGGCCGTCGTCGGCGGTCTTGACGAGCGCGCCGCGCGGATCGGCGCCGAGCTCGACGAAGCGAAGAAGCTGCGCGACGACGCCGAGCAATTGCTCGCGCAATATCAGCAGAAACAGCGCGAGGCGGCGGCCGAGGCCGAGGCGATGATCGCCCATGCCCGGGAAGAAGCCGTACGCATCGCCGCGCAATCGGCGCGCGACCTCGAAGACGCCCTGACGCGGCGCCAGCGTCTCGCCGAGGAACGCATCGCCCAGGCCGAAACCAAGGCGCTCGACGAGATCCGCGCCGCCGCGGTCGATGCCGCGATCGGCGCGGCGCGCGCGGTCATCGTGGAGGAAATGGACGAGGCGCGCGGCGGGGCATTGCTCGATGCCGCGATCGCGGCGTTGCCGCAACGGCTGCGCTGAGAAAAGCCGAGCCGACCGGCCTTTTTTCCGCTGTCGCAGACGTTATCTATTGGGGAGCGCCGAGTTCGCGGGCGTCTCCGAATAGCTGCCTCGGTCGGTGCTGTCGTGCTTTCACCTCTCACATTCATACCTGCCCGCCGCCTCAGCATGGCGCGGTTCCTTGCCGCCATCCTGCTCGGCCCCATCCTCTTCGGCTGGACCGCCGTGCCGGGGCTCGCCACGAATGCGGTGATCCTCAATTCCAGTGACGATTCGCTGAGCGTCATCGACACCTCGACCTACAAGGAAATTTCGCGAACCTATATCGGGCGGGCACCGCATCACCTGATCATGGCGCCGGACGGGAAAACCCTGATCGTGGCGATGGCGGGGGGTGACGAGCTGGTCTTCATCGACCGGGCGACCGGCGAGTTCAAGGAACGGATCGCCGCCAGCGACCCTTACCAGGTCGGGTTCAGCCCCGATGCGAAATGGTTTGTCGCGACCTCGCTGCGGCTCGACCGTATCGACATTTATGACGCCGCGAATTACCGGCTGGTCCACCGGTTGCCGGCCCCGACGATGCCGAGCCATATCGCCTTCTCGCCCGACAGCTCCACCGTCTACATCACCCTTCAGGGCGCCAACAACCTGATCGCCATCAATCTCGCCTCCGGCAACCCGCTGTGGACCGTGGCGGTCGGCCGGCAGCCGGCGGGGGTGTGGGTGCGACCCTCGGGCACGATCCTGGTGGCGATCATGGGCTCGGACCATATCGCCGAGTTGGCCGCCGCCGACGGCAGCCTCATTCGCCGCATCCAGACCGGGCGCGGTGCCCACAACTTCCTCATCTCGCCCGACGGCAAGGTTCTCTATGTGTCCAACCGGGTCGCCGGCACGATCTCGACGCTCGACGCCGACACGCTCGCGCTCACCGGCGCGATGCCGGCGCCCGGTGGGCCGGACGACATGGCATTGACCCCGGACGGGCAGGAGCTCTGGGTGACCGGGCGCTGGCAGGCCTCGATCGATGTGATCGACCGCGCGACCGGCACGCTCAAGACGAGGATCCCGGTCGGGCGTTCCCCGCACGGGATCTCGCTCAATTAGCGAGTGGCGTTATTAGCCCCCGGCGGCCGCGATGATCGACCTGTTGCAGCGCCTCATCGAACAGGCGCAGGGGACGATCTTCGAAGGGGCGATCCAGCCCGGGCTCTACCGGCTCGGGCTGATCGACTGGTCGGAAGATGTTTTCGACGGCGTCGGGTTCGCGCTGTTCGGCGCGCTCGCGATCGGGCTGGCCTATGGCTTGTTCCGGCCGCTCGAATTGTGGCGACCGGTCGAGCTCTGGGCGGAGCGCCGCGCGGTGCGCACCGACGTCGTCTACACGCTGGTCCACCGGCTCGGCGTCGTGCCGGTGATCATTTTTCTGCTGCTGACCCCGATCGGGATCGCCATCGACGGCTATTTGCGGTTCCGCGGCTACATCCCGCCGACCTTGGAGCAGCTGATCGCGCCGCTGCGGGCCTGGCCGTTTGTCACCTTCCTCGCCTATATCGTGCTGATCGATTTCGGCGAATACTGGCGCCACCGGCTGCAGCACCGGCTGGGGTGGTGGTGGGCGCTGCACAGCCTGCATCACGATCAGCGCCAGCTGACCCTGTGGGCGGACGACCGCAATCACCTCATCGACGATGTGCTGGCCGCGGTGTGGAGCGGGACGCTCGCGCTATTGGTCGGGGTGGCGCCGGCCGAATACCCGCTGGTGATGATCCTTTTCCGGCTGATCGAGAGCCTGGCGCACACGAATGTACGGTTGGGTTTCGGCCGGATCGGCTCCCTTCTCGTGGTCGGGCCGCAATATCACCGGCTGCACCATGCGTTGGAGCATGCCGGGGCGCCCTTCGACCGCACGATGGGGTGCAATTTCGCGGTGATCCTGCCGGTGTGGGATGTGATCTTCGGCACCAGGCGGCGCGACGACGCGTTTCCGCCGACCGGCGTCGCGAACCTTGCCGGCGCCGCGGTTCGCTGCGGCTATCTGCGCCATCAGCTCGAGGGGTTGCGCCGCCTTGGCGCAGAGTTGGCGCGGCTCGCCGATCACCGCCGGCCAGGCTTTGTCGCCGCCTTCTCACGCGAGTAAGAGCGCCCATGCAGGCCCACCGGAGAGGTTGCCCTCAGCTCAGGTCAACCGGCGGGGTGAAGATGTAGCCGCTGCCCCGCACCGTCTTGATCAGGCTGGGGTTCTGCGGGTCGTCCTCGAGCTTGCGGCGCAGCCGTCCGACCTGAACATCGATCGTCCGGTCAAACGGCCCGGCCTCCCGGTTGCGCGCCAGGTCCAACAGCCGGTCGCGCGACAGCACCTGGTTGGGATTGTTGACGAAAGCGGTCAGCAAATCGAACTCGCCGGTGGTCAGCCGGATCTCCTCTCCGGTCGGCGACAGCAGCTCGCGGCTCGACAGGTCGAGGTGCCAGCCGGCGAACTCGGCGCGCGACCGGTTCGGCGACGGACTGTCGCCGGTTCGGCTCTGGACGCGGCGCAGCACGCTTTTGACGCGCGCCAGGAGCTCGCGCAAATGGAACGGCTTCGGCAGATAATCGTCGGCCCCCATCTCGAGGCCGATGATGCGGTCGACGGTCTCGCCGCGGCCGGTGAGAATGATGATCCCGATGCCGGAGTCGCTGCGCAGCGCGCGCGCAAGGGTCAGCCCGTCCTCGCCGGGCAGCATCAGGTCGAGGATCACCAGATCGACCGGCGCCTGGCTCAGCACGCGGCGCATGCCCGGCCCGTCATGCGCCGTCGACACCCGGTAGCCCTCGCTCGTCAAGTAATCTTGAACGAGGTCGCAGATCTCCTGCTGATCGTCGACTACCAGGATGTGACCGTTATCGCTCATGCGCGGCGATCCTGCCCTGCCCGGAGTGTGCTGTGAATATCGAAGAGGAACCGCCGCATCCGTCCCCGGAACATATAGAACCCCACACCAATGGTTACAATTTCTTACACAAAACGGAAAGCGCTGACATCAACCGATTACAGCCCCACCGATAGAGTCCGGCCCACTTCGGATCGGCCGGTAGGCCGGTCGCGGTGAGCGGGAGGGGTTTTCGTGGCGGACATCCATCGGAGCATCGAGGCCGAGATTCCGCGCCTGAGGCGCTACGCTCGCGCCCTCACGCGCGATGTCGTGGCGGCGGACGATCTGGTTCAGGATTGCCTTGCCCGCGCCCTGGGGAAGCTGCATCTGTGGCAAGAGGGCACCGACCTGCGGGCGTGGCTCTTCACGATCCTCCATAATCAATACGTGAACCAGGTTCGCCGCGCGGTGCGCGAGGGGGCCGTGGTCGGGTTGAGTGAAACCGAGCCGATGCTGACCCGGGCGCCGCACCAGGGCCAACGCCTCGAATTGCGCGATCTGGAACGCGCCATCGCCAAGCTGCCCGAGGAGCAGCGCTCGGTCATCCTCCTCGTTGGCCTCGAAGGGATGCGCTACGAGGAAGTCGCCGAAATCCTCGATGTCCCGGTCGGCACGGTACGTTCGCGGCTGTCGCGCGGCCGGGAAGCTCTGCGTCGGCTGATGGGGATCGTGCCCGACCGGGCGGCCGAGGCCATCATGGCGGAGCCCGCTGCATTGCGTCGGGCCGATCAGCGCTTTCCCGGCAGACCCGCCATTTCGGCGCTGACCGGCGAGCCGCGCTGCCTCGCCGGCTCGCACCCTCGCGGCGCGGTGAAGCCGGCGGCGCGTGCTGCGGTGCGCTGAGGCTCGACATCACGCCATCCGCCAAACCCACGCGAAAATCGCGCCGGAATTGCAACATCATCGGGAACCGGATTGCGACAGCGGCGTTGACCAACCGCGTCGCAGCGATGCGACACGCGGGCGAGCGCCGGACCCTCGCCCTTAAACCCATGGTCCGGCTCGGCAAAGTCTCCCTGTCGCGGGTTTGCCACCCGCATACTTGATCCGGGACCGGTTCGCTGGTCCCGGTCTCTTTTTGCGCGTGGCACCGATGAGCGCCAGCTTGCCCCCAAATGCAGGATTGCCGCCGGATGACCGGATTGGGCTGGAGCGCGGCGACATCACACGGCTCCCGGTCGACGCGATCGTCAACGCGGCAAACTCCTCGTTGCTTGGCGGCGGTGGCGTCGATGGGGCGATCCACCGCGCGGCAGGCCCGGGCCTCCTCGCCGAGTGCCGGACGATCGGCTTCTGTCCGGCGGGCGAGGCGCGCCTCACGCGCGGCTATCGGCTGCCCGCCGGCCACGTGATCCATACCGTCGGGCCGGTCTGGCGCGGCGGCAATGCGGGCGAACCCGAACTGCTGGCAAGCTGCTACCGATCCTCACTCGCAATCGCGCGGGATCAGCGGTTTCGCAGGGTCGCCTTCCCGGCCATTGCGACCGGAATCTACGGCTTTCCGCGGGACGCGGCGGCGCGCATCGCGCTCGCCGCCGTGCGCGCGCATCTCGCCGAAAACGCGATGCCGGAGTGCGTGATCTTCGTGTGCTTCGACGACGCGACGCTCGGCGCCTATCGCCGCGCGCTCGGCCCAGGGGCGGATGGCCTGGGGGCGGATGGCCCGGCGCCGATTTAAGCGGCAGCCTTGGACCGACCCGCCCCCGGCGCAATGCGATCCGGCGCTATTCGATGCGCTTGCCGTCAAGTTCGCGCGCCAGCCGTTCGCGTTCGCTTTCGGCTTGCCGGCGCTCCTTCTTGCTGCGGCCGAACAGGGCGCGGTTATCCGCGGCGCGGCGCTCTGCCTCGGCGGATTTTTTCGCCTTGCGGAACCGGTTGAGATTGATGACCGCTGCCATTGCCCGCTCCCGTCCTTTCCGGTTCGTCCCGTGCCCCCGCCAGGCAGAGAATGATCCCGGCCGGGTTTGCGCGCAACCGCGCCATCAGGAGCGCGGCGACGACCTCGGCCCCGGTGGATCGCCCCCCGGTGGATCCTCACGATCGACAAGCTCGCCGCGCCGGCAGCTCTCCAGCACGAAGAGGCGGATCGCGCTCGACAGGTTGCCGCCGCGCCCGGCATCGATCGCCGACAAAAGCGCGTTGACCGACATCCTCCGCCGCTGGGCGATCTCGCACAGCGCCCCCAGAATGCGGTTTCGAGAGACACGCTGGTCGCGTGTCCCGCGATTCGGACCGAGTGCTTGACCAATGACGCGCTCATCATGCCGACCCGAACGATGACAAGCTTTGGAGATTTTTCAAGCGCTTGGCTGCCGGCAATTTTCCAGCGGCGGGGGCAACACCAGGCCAACGCCATCCCAACGCCACTGGCTGCTTGCAAGAGAAGAGGCAATCCGCAAGGATCTCGCTCCGGACAGGGAGCTATGCCGGTCGTCGCGCTGGCGCTCGCAACGGCAGCAACTATCCGTTGCCGGATGCGGTCGTTGATGTCATTGATCGGCTGGTTGATTTAGCGGCGTACCCGCAAGTTACGCTGGAGCATCTGGTCGCACTGCAACTTTGGATTTATCAACGCAATGTTCGGTAGAATGCTGGGTTTGTGGTCCGCCGATATGGCGATCGACCTCGGCACGGCGAATACCCTCGTCTATGTAAAAGGCCGGGGCATCGTGCTCAACGAGCCCTCGGTGGTGGCCATTGCCAGCGTCAGAGGCAAGAAGCTGGTTCTTGCCGTCGGCGAAGAGGCCAAGCTGATGCTCGGCCGCACCCCGGGCAACATCCAGGCGATCCGCCCCTTACGCGACGGCGTCATCGCCGATTTCGAGGTCGCGGAGGAAATGATCAAGCATTTCATCCGCAAGGTTCACAACCGGCGCAGCTTTGCCAGCCCGCAGATCATCGTATGCGTGCCCTCGGGTTCGACCGCGGTCGAACGGCGCGCCATTCAGGAATCGGCGGAAAGCGCCGGTGCGCGCCGGGTGTTTCTGATCGAGGAGCCGATGGCGGCGGCGATCGGCGCGGGCTTGCCGGTGACCGAACCGACGGGATCGATGATCGTCGATGTCGGTGGCGGCACCACCGAGGTGGCGGTCCTCTCCTTGGGCGGCATCGTCTATTCGCGCTCGGTCAGGGTCGGCGGCGACAAGATGGACGAGGCGATCATCGCCTATATCCGGCGCAATCATAATCTCCTGGTCGGCGAAGGCAGCGCCGAACGGATCAAGAAGGAGATCGGCTCGGCCTGCATGCCCGAGGACGGCGAGGGCCGGGTGATGGAGATCAAAGGCCGCGACCTGATAAACGGCGTCCCCAAGGAGATCGTGATCAGCGAGCGGCAGATTTCGGAAAGCCTCGCCGAGCCGGTCGGCTCGATCGTCGAGGCGGTCAAGGTTGCGCTCGAGCATACCGCGCCCGAACTCGCCGCCGACATCGTCGACAAGGGGATCGTCCTGACCGGCGGCGGGGCCTTGCTCGGCAATCTCGATTTTGTGCTGAGACACGCCACCGGATTGCCGGTGTCGATCGCCGATGATCCCTTGAGCTGCGTCGCCCTGGGCACCGGCCGGGCGCTCGAGGAAATGAAAACCCTAAAAAACCTGCTGATCAATATGTGGTGAGGGTACTTTTGTGGGGTAAGCTCCGAACTGGGGGGTATCGGGGACATGAAAAATCAGCATCGCCACGCGCGCCGAACCGACCGGTTCGGCAACGGCACGGCGTGAGGGGGCCCCGGTGATGCGACCGTCGGCGCAGCTTCGCGCGGCGTTCCAGCGCACCACGCCGCCGCTCCTCATTCTGCTGTCGGCAGCAATCATCGTGCTCGGCAAGGCGGATCAGACGATGTTCGACTCGCTGCGCACGACGCTGACCGACGATACCGCTCCGGCGCTCGATGCGCTGTCGCGCCCGCTCAACGCCGCGGCAACGATGATCGAGCGGGCGCGCGGGATCGTCACGATGTACCAGGACAATGTGCGGCTGGTTGGCGAGAATGAGCGGCTTTTGCAGTGGCAGCAGGTTGCGCTCAAGCTGTCGGCCGACAACCGCGACCTGCGCGGGTTGCTCAAGGTGGTGCCGGAAACCGCGGTTTCCTATGTCACCGCCCGGGTGATCGCCAATTCGGGCGGCGGCTATGTGCGCACCGTGATGGTCAACGCCGGCAGCGAAGACGGCCTCGCGCGCGGACAGGCCGCCGTCACCGGTGAAGGGCTTGCCGGGCGACTGACCGAGGTCGGGAGCCGCGCGGCGCGGGTCCTCCTGATCACCGACCTCAACTCGCGCATCCCGGTCGTCGTCGAGGCCAGTCA
>DATCQF010000185.1:0-5042 GCA_036569735.1 Allostellaceae bacterium
CCACCCGCATGTGCAGCTGATGCGGAAACGAAATGTCGCCGACGAACCGGCCGCGTCCGGTAACCAGCGGCGGGTCCTCCAGCCGCGTCACCGAGCGGCCGAACACGCGGCCCTGGGGCTTATCGGTTGTGGCGTCGCTCATCTGGGTGGTCCATCGAGATTGCCGCGTCGCTGCGCTCCTCGCAATGACACATCCTTTCGCGTGTCAATGCGAGCGAGGCGAAGCAATCTCGATGAAATGTGGATGCTCATTTCCCCACCTCGCGCAGTTCGGCGAGCGCGGCGCGCACCGCGGCGACGATGCCCTGGTAGCCGGTGCAGCGGCACAAATTGGACGACAGCACTGCGAGCAACTCATCCTCGCCGATATCGGGTTCGCGCTCCAGGATGCCGGTCGCCAGCATGAGGAACCCCGGCGTGCAGAAGCCGCATTGCACGCCGTGATGGGCGATGAAGGCCTGCTGCACATCATTAAGCTGGTCGCCCTCGGCCAGCCCCTCGACGGTACGGATCGCCGAGCCCTCGGCCTGCACCGCGAACATCAGGCAGGCGCGCACCGGGTCGCCATCGACGAGCACCGTGCAGGCGCCGCACACCCCATGCTCGCAGCCCATATGCGTGCCCGTGAGCCCGCATTCGTCGCGGATCGCGTCGAGCAGGGTGCGGCGCGGCTCCACCCGGAGCGGGTAGCGCCGGCCGTTGATCGTCAGCGTGACATCTACGGGCTCCGTCATGCTGCTGCTCCTCCTGGCGCTCCCCCGGCGCAAGCCTCGGTCAGGGCGCGGTAGACCATCGCGCCGACCAGCTCGCGGCGGTATTGCGCGTGCGTGTCCGGGTCGACCAGCGGAAGGATCGCCGCTGCCGCCGCTGCCGCCGCCGCGCGGAACACTTTCTCGCCCGGCGCCGCACCGCGCAGCACCGCCTCGGCCGCTGCGATGCGGCGGGGCGTGGCTTCGGCGCCACCGAGCCCGATGCGCGGCGCCGCGATGACCCCGCCCTCGATGCGCAGCACCGCCAGCGCCAGCGCCAGCGCGTAATCGCCGGGGCGCCGGCTGAATTCGGCAAAGCCGAACCTTGTGCCCTCAGGCAGCACGGGCAGGCGCGCCTCGGCCAAGAGTTCGTCGGGCATCAGCGCGGTCTCCATGGCGCCCCGGAAGAAGTCGCGCGCGGCAATGCGGCGTTCGCCGCGTGCGCTGACCGCCACCAGCTCGGCATCGAGCGTCGCCGCCACGGCGCACCATTCCGCCGCCGGATCGCCGTGCGCGAGGCTGCCGCAGAAGGTGCCGCGCATCCGGATCGGATAGTGCGCGATATGATGCACCACCGCCGTCAGCAGCGCCCCGAGCGGGCCGTCCACGACCTTGCGATGGAACGCGGCGTGGCGCACCCGCGCGCCGATCCGCAACACGCCGTCTCGCGCGGCGAGGCCATCGAGCCCGGCGACCCTGTTGATGTCGATCAGATACGACGGGCGCGCCAGGCGGAACGCCATGATCGGCACCAGGCTTTGCCCGCCGGCGAGGACCCTTCCCTCGTGCGGAGCCAATTCGGCGAGCAGACGCACCGCCTCGGCGAGCGTCTCGGGGCGGTGGTAGGCGAAAGGCGCAGGCTTCACCGGTCTTTCCTCCCTATCGCCGGAGTCGCAGTTTGGCGCTGGATCGGCAGTGTGCGTCCTTCGAGACGCCCGCGCCTTGCGGGCTCCTCAGGATGAAGTTCTTTCTTAATGCCATCATAGACTTACGTCATCCTGAGGAGGTGCGGAGCGCCGTCTCGAAGGACGCGGTATGCTGATGCAGCCCGGTCCAAGACACTGCGTCCATACCGTCGAGTTTGGCGCGACGCCCCGTATCCTGATAGATCTGTTCTCCCGGCGTTCTTCTTATCCGTGCCGGGTCTCATTCGAAAGGGTTCTCACGATGCAACTCGGCGCCTCGATACCGGTAGGCGACATCGGCGCGGGTCCGGCGGTGCTGCGCGACTATGCCCAGGCCGCGGAAGAACTTGGCTACGCGCACCTGGTGGCGCCCGACCACGTGCTCGGGGTCAATCCGGCGGCCGACCACGGCGGGCGCCGCGTCGGCACCACGGCAACCGCCTATCACGACCCGTTCGTGCTGTTCGGCTTTCTCGCCGGCTGCACGACAAAGATCGGTTTTGCCGCCGGCGTCCTCATCCTGGCGCAGCGCCAGGCGGTGCTGGTGGCGAAGCAGGCGGCCTCGCTCGACGTCCTCAGTGGCGGCCGGTTCCGGCTCGGGATCGGGGTCGGCTGGAACGAGGTCGAGTTTACCGGGCTCAACGAGAATTTCCACAACCGCGGCCGGCGCTCGGTCGAACAGGTGCGCGTCATGCAGGCGCTGTGGGCCGAGCCGCACGTCACCTTCCCGGGCGAATTCCACCGCATCGAGGATGCCGGCATCAACCCGCGCCCGGCGTCCGGCCGGGTGCCGATCTGGTACGGCGGCCATGCCGAGGCGACCTTCCGCCGGGCCGCCAAATACGGCGACGGCTTCATGCCGCTGCGCTATCCGCCGGGCGACGAGGCGATCGCGGCGTTCGAGAAATTGCGCGGGCTGGCGCGCGAAGCCGGGCGCGACCCCTCCGAGATCGGGCTCGAGGTCTGGGTCTCTCCCGGGGCGGGGAACGAGGAGGACTGGCGGCGCGAGATCGCCTTCTGGAAAGGCGCCGGCGTCACCCACGTCACCGCGCACACCACCTACACCAGCGACCACCACAAGCGAATCGCCGGTCGCAGCGCAGCCGACCACCTGGCCGCGATCACCCGCTACCGCAAAGCCGTCGCCGACCTGCTGTAGCGTGCCGGGCCCCCGCTCCCGTTACCCGTGCTTGTGGATCGGGTCGATCCAGCGCACCTCTTCGGGCTTTTCGGCGGGCTCGATATCGAGGTTGACGACGACCGCCTCGTTGTCGCTGCGCACCAGGACGCACTCCAGGGTCTCGTCGGTGGAGGCGTTGATCTCCTGGTGCGGCACATAGGGCGGGATGAAGATGAAGTCGCCGGGGTTGGCCTCGGCGACATATTCGAGATGCTCGCCCCAGCGCATCCGCGCCCGGCCTTTGATCACATAGATGACGCTTTCGAGCGCGCCGTGATGGTGCGCGCCGGTCTTGGCGTTGGCGTGGATGTGGACCGTGCCGGCCCAGATCTTCTGCGCCCCGACGCGGGCGAAATTGATCGCCGCGGCGCGATTCATCCCCGGGGTCTGCGGCGTGTTGGTGTCGAGCTGGTCGCCCGGGATGACCTTGACGCCATTATTCTTCCAGTCGACGCCGCTGGTGTCGTGCTGATCGCTCATGTCGCTTCCCCGAAATCCTGTGCTCGGAAATCATATGGTCACGAGATTGTCACGCCGCTATCGACCGGCAGCACCTGCCCGGTGACCATGCGCGACTCGTCGGATGCCAGATAGAGCGCGCAGTTGGCGATGTCGCCCGGCTCGATGAGGCCGAGCAGGTGCGAGTCGGCGAGCTTTTGCAGCGCGGTGTTGCCCGCCACCAGCGCCTTCACGCGGTCGGTCATCGTCGCCGACGGGGCGATCGCGTTGACCCGCACATGTTGCGGCGCATAGGCGACGGCGAGCGAGCGGGTGATCGCGACGATGCCGCCCTTGGCGGCGGTGTAGCAGTCGCGCCCGGCGACCCCCATCAGCGCGACGTTCGACGACATGTTGATGACCGAGCCGCCGCCCGATTGGATGATCGCCGGAATGCCGAAGCGGCAGCCGAGAAAGGTGCCGTAGAGATCGAGCTTGATGGCGCGCCAGAATTCGTCGAGCGGCGCCTCGACCGCGGTGTTGTCCGCCGCGGTCGACCCGCCGGCGTTGTTGTGCAGCACGTGTAGCGCGCCGAACTTGTCAAGCGTCGCGCGGATCGCCCGCTCGAGGCTCTCGGGGTCGGTCACGTCGGTCGTGAGCGCGATCGCGCCGTTGCCGGCGAGGTGGGCGGTTTCCTCGCCGCTGACGGGATCGATCTCGGCGATCGCCACCCGGGCGCCCTCGCGCGCGAAGAGGATCGCGGTGGCGCGGCCGATCCCGGTGCCCGCGCCGGTGATCAAGACGATTTTGCCGGCCAGTCTAGGCATCAGCGGATCCTCCTAACCCGTCATTCCGGCCGGAGCGCAGCGGGGAGCCGGGCGAGTCTCCCTCGTCGGTGGCGTGGCGGACCTTAATGCCGTGGTCAATAATACGCCATGTCGCGCCCATCGGCCGCTCGCCGGGCCGCTCACTGGAATGTGAGCGGAAAAGGCGGGGGTGCCGCGCCATTTCTGCGGAACTCATCCGCAAAGCGTGAACCGGTAGGATATGACCCATGCGAAAGATCGCGCTAGCCGCTGCCCTCGTCGCTCTGACGGTTGGGCCGGCCCTGGCGCAAACCCCGCCGCCGGAAGGCACCCCGACCCGAATCCGCGGCATGGTCGACAAGCTTGATGGGCAAACGTTGGTCGTGAAGTCGCGCGAGGGTGCGCTGGTGACAATCGCCCTCGCCCCGAATTTCACGGTCTCGGGGGTCGTGAAGAAGAGTGTGGCAGACATCAAGTCCGGTGATTTTATTGCGTCAACCTCCGTCAAAGGCGCCGACGGCAAGCTCAACGCGATCGAGGTCCATTTCCTGCCCGAAGCGCTGCGCGGTGTGATTGCCGAGGCACAATTTCCGTCGGACCTCGTGCCGGACGGCATTATGACCAATGCGACCGTGATCGGCATTGCGACCGCGCCGCAGGGACCGGTCCTCAAAATCAGCTACAAGGGCAACGAGACCGAGGTGGTGGTTCCCCCCGCCGCGTCGGTGGTCGCATATTTCCCCGGCGATGCCAGCCTGTTGAAGCCGGGTGCCGCGGTGTACGTCATTGCGCTGAAAAAGCCCGACGGCAGCTTGACGTCGGCCCGCGCGACGGCGGAGAAGGACGGGGTTAGCCGCCGATGTAAAGCGCTCGCCGGTACATCGGGAACAGGGAGATTGAACGATGAGAAGACTCGCGATTGCCGCAGCCTTTATCACCCTGGCGGTCGGGACCGCCCTGGCGC
>DATCQF010000186.1:0-2056 GCA_036569735.1 Allostellaceae bacterium
GTTCTGCACTGCCGGGTAGATCGACGAGCCGACGGTGCGGCCCGGGTTCGCGCCGCCTTCGAGGCAGGCGACGATCCACACCGGCGCCTCGTGATAATGGTCGGTCAGGTACTGATTGGCGGCCCCTTGGCGCTTGTAGGCCTCGGGGGTGGTGCCGGGCGGCGGCGGGCTGTTGGCGTAACGTGGACCCACCGTCTCGTCATACAGCCGCTTGTAATAGACCTGCACCTTCTTCTTGACCTCCGGGTCCTTGACCACGAGGAAACGCCAGCGCTGGGTGTTGCCGCCATTGGGCGCCCATTGCCCGGCTTGCAGGATCTTGTTGATCAGCTCGTCCGGCACCGGATCGGGCTTCAGGCGCCGCATCGAGCGCATCGTGCTCATCACTTCAAAAATGTCGAGCATCGAATTCTCCTGATTGCGCGGTCGATCGTCGTCCGGCAGGCGCCTTACGCGCCCTGGTAGGGCTGGCCCCAGCGGTCGCCATAGACGACCTCCCGGAGCGGCCCGCGACCCAGCTTGCCGAAATTGCCCATCGGCCAGCCGATCGGCAGGATCGCGTAGGATTGGACGCCGGGTGGCAGGCCGAAAATCGCGTCGACCTCCTTGCCGTAGCTGGTATGGCGCGTCGTCAGCGTCGTCCCGAGGCCGAGCGCGCGCGTCGCCAGCAGCATGTTCTCCACCGCCGGATAGATCGAAGAGCCGGCGGTGCGCCCCGGGTTCTCGCCGCCTTCGAGGCAGGCGACGATCCACACCGGCGCCTCGTGATAGTGGTCGGTCAGGTATTTGACAGCCGCGTTCTGCCGCTGGTAGCGGGCGGCGTCGGAGCCCGGCGGCGGCGCGCTCGAGGCGTAGCGCGGCCCGACCTGCTCGTCGTAGAGGCGACTGTAATAGGCCTGCACCTGCTTCTTCACTCCCGGGTCCCTGACCACGAGGAAGCGCCAACGCTGGGTGTTGCCGCCCGACGGCGCCCATTGCCCGGCCTGCAATATCTTCTGGATCAGATCGTCCGGCACCGGGTCGGGCTTCAGTCGGCGCATCGCCCGCATTGTGCTCATTGCTTCCCAGATGTTGTCGGTCGGGCTCTGGCTGGGCATGGCCTCCTCCTGCTGGATCGAGTTGTCGGCAGCTTAGTCGGTAGGATGGGTTGAGCGAAGCGAAACCCATCGTCAATTCGATTCACAATGAGGCGGTGAGGCAGTGAGAAGGCAAGGAAGGCTTTGAGGTTTCGTATCAGATGGCGCGCCGGAGCACGACAATCGGGGGCCATGGCGGATCGCGGATGCGAAACGATCAACCCATTCTCACTGCCTCACCGCCTCATTGTGAAATTGATGGTTCCCTTTCGCCCAACCCATCCCGGAGATCATCGGAAATCGCGCTCAGCTCGGCACCAGGCCGCCGTCGACGTTGTAGGACTGGCCGGTGATGTTGCGCGCGCCGGGCGAGGCGAGAAAGACCGCCATCGCCGCGATGTCCTCGGGCGTATTGGCGCGCCGGATCGGGATCAGCGCCTCCTGCTCGGCCTGCATCGCCTCGACAGTGATGCCGCGCTCGGCGGCGCGGGTGGCGGCGTTGCGCGCGCCCAATTCGGTGCGGGTGACCCCCGGGCAGATCGCGTTGACGTTGATGTCGTAGCGGCCGAGCTGCTGGGCCGCCATCTTGGTCAGCGAAATGACCGCGCCCTTCGACGCGGCATAGGCGGCGTTGGAGGCGCCGGCATAGCCGCGCCCGCTGATCGAGGCGATGTTGATGATCCGCCCGCCGCCCGAGTTGATCATCTCGCGCGCCGCGCGCTGCAGGCAAAAAAACACGCCCTTGGCGTTGACCCGGTGGATGCGGTCCCAATCCGCCTCGGTCAGATCCATGATGTAGGCGTAGCGGGTGACCCCGGCATTGTTGACGATGACGTCGAGCCGGCCGAGTTCGGCGATCGTGCGCGCGACCATCGCGTCGATCGAGGCGACATCGCCGCAATCCGCCTCGATCGCGATTGCCCGGCGGTTGCTGCCGGCCGCCGCGGATGCGGTGCGCTGCGCGGCGGCCAGGTCGATAT
>DATCQF010000187.1:0-2496 GCA_036569735.1 Allostellaceae bacterium
CACCGATCCCGGCACCGACCTCGCCGGCGCGCAGGACGAGGCGAATTACTGCATCTGGTGCCACAACCAGCAGAAAGACAGCTGCCGCAGCGGGTTGCATGACAAGGACGGCGGGTTCCGGAAAAGCACCTTTGGCGTCACCCTCGCCGGCTGCCCGCTCGACGAGAAGATTTCCGAGATGAACCTCGCGGTGGCGCGCGGCAATTCAGTGGGCGCGCTCGCCATCGTCGCGGTCGACAACCCGCTCTGCGCCGCGACCGGGCACCGCATCTGCAACGACTGCATGAAGTCCTGCATCTATCAGCGACAGGACCCGGTCGACATCCCGCAGATCGAGACTCGCACATTGAAAGACGTGCTCGCCCTGCCCTGGGGGTTCGAGATCTATAGCCTCCTGACCCGGTGGAACCCGCTCGATCTGCGCCGCCCCTTGCCGAAGCCGCCCTCGGGCTACAAGGTGCTGGTCGTCGGCCTCGGCCCGGCCGGGTTCAACCTGGCGCACCATTTGATCAACGACGGGCATTTCGTCGCCGCGGTCGACGGGCTCAAGTTGGAGCCGCTGCCGCCCGAGATTTCCGGCGTCGCACCGACCGGCGGGCGCGTCGCGTTCGAGCCCGTCCGCGATGTCGCGAGCCTCTACGAAGGGCTCGACGAGCGCATGATGGCCGGGTTCGGTGGGGTCGCCGAATACGGCATCACGGTGCGCTGGGACAAGAATTTCCTCAAACTGATCCGCCTCCTCCTGGAGCGCCGGGCCGGGTTTTCGATGTATGGCGGGGTGCGCTTTGGCGGCACCCTCTCGATCGACGGCGCGTTTGCCCTCGGCTTCGACCATATCGCGCTGTGCGCCGGGGCCGGCCGCCCGACCGTGATCCCGATGCACAACGGCCTCGTCCCCGGGGTGCGCCAGGCCTCCGATTTCCTGATGGCGCTGCAGCTGACCGGCGCCGCCAAGCCTGACAGCATCGCCAATCTGACCGTGCGCCTCCCCGTCGTGGTGATCGGCGGCGGGCTCACCGCGATCGATACCGCGACCGAGGCGCTCGCCTATTATCCCGTGCAGGTCGAGAAATTCCTCCACCGCTACGAGACCCTGGTCGCCGAGCGCGGCGCCGAGCCGGTCCGCGCGGCATGGAACGGCGCCGAGCGCGAGGTCGCCGAGGAGTTCATCACCCACGCCCGCGCGATCCGCGACGAGCGCGAGGCGGCCGGGCGCGAGGGGAGGGCGCCGCGCCTCGCCGGCCTCATCGATTCCTGGGGTGGGGTGACGATCGCCTATCGCCGCCGCCTCGTCGATGCGCCGAGCTACACCCTCAACCATGAGGAGGTCGCAAAGGCGATGGAGGAGGGCATCCGCTTCGCCGAAATGCTGACCCCGGTCGCGGTCGAGGTCGATGTCTTCGACCAGGCCGCGGCGCTCAAGATGACGCGCCACGCCGCCGCGGAAATCGGCGGCCACCGCCCCGAGCCCGACCAGCATGCGGGTGAGGAGGTGGTGCTGCCGGCGCGCACGATCCTCGTCGCCGCCGGGACCCAGCCCAACACGGTGCTGGCGCGCGAGGACCCCGAGCATGTCGCGCTCGACGGCCGCTTTTTCCGCGCGCTCGACGAAGTGGGCAACCCGGCGGCGCCCGAACGGGTCGCCAAACCGCAAGCCGTGCATGTGCTGATGAGCCTCCTCCCCGACGGCCGCGCGGTCAGCTTTTTCGGCGACCTCCACCCGAGCTTTGCCGGCAATGTCGTCAAGGCGATGGGCGGCGCGAAGCAGGGCTATCCGGTGGTCACCCGCATGCTGGCGCGGCGCCCGCCGAGCGTGCCTGAACCCGCCGCGCTCAAGGCCCGGCTCGACGACGAATTGCGCGCGCGGGTGCACAAGGTCGAGCGGCTGACTCCGAAGATCGTCGAAATCGTCGTGCGGGCGCCGATGGCGGCGCGCGCCTTTCGGCCCGGGCAATTCTATCGGCTGCAGAATTACGCGACCCATGCGCCGCATGTCGACGGCACCACCCTCGCGATGGAGGGCCTCGCCCTCACCGGCGCCTGGATCGACCGCGAAGCGGGGCTCCTCTCGACGATCGTCCTCGAAATGGGCGGCTCGTCCGATCTGTGCGCGCTGTTGAAGCCGGGCGAGCCGGTCATCCTGATGGGTCCGACCGGCACCGCGACCGAGACCCCGGCGGGCGAGACCGTGCTCCTCGTCGGCGGCGGGCTCGACAACGCCGTCCTCTTCTCGATCGGCGCGGCGCTGCGGGCGGCGGGCTCGCGGGTTCTTTATTTCGCCGGCTACAAGGAATTGGAGGATCGCTACCGGGTCGCCGATATCGAACGCGCCGCCGACAGCGTCGTGTGGTGCTGCGACGAGGCGCCGGGCTTCGCGCCGGGCCGGAGCGGCGACCGCGCCTTTGTCGGCAACATCGTCGCCGCGATCGAGGCCTATGGCGAGGGCGCCCTGGGGCCGCCCCCGATCGCGCTCGGCGACGTTGACCGCATCATCGC
>DATCQF010000188.1:0-3705 GCA_036569735.1 Allostellaceae bacterium
GTATACGAGTTGGCCTCGAGCAGCGCCGACAGCGATTCGCGCACCGCCTCGTCGTCATCGACCACATAGACCACCCGTTCGCCCCTGGCCACCCGTTCGCCCCTGGCCACCCGCTCATCCGGCACCTACGCGCCCTCCTCCCCCGCCACCTCCGCCGGAGGCATCGGCAAGGTCAGCCGGAATACTGCCCCGCCCGACGGGGCCGGCGCAACGGAGAGGCGGCCTTGATGCGCCTCGACGATCTCGCGGCAGATCGAGAGGCCGAGCCCCATGCCGTTCTCCTTGGTGGTCACAAAAGGCTGAAACAGCCGATCGGCGATTTCGGGGGCGATCCCCGGCCCGCTGTCGGCAACCGTGACCTCGGCCATGTTTGCCGACGCCGTCACGCGCGTGGTGATGCTCAGCTCGCGGCGCTCGCCGGCCTCCATCGCCTCGATGGCGTTGCGCACGAGGTTCAGCACGACCTGCTGGACCTGCACCGCGTCGACCAGGACCGGCGGCAGGCTGTGGTCGAGGGCGAGGGTGACGCGCACCCCCGACAGCCGCGCCCCGACAAGGGCGAGGGCGAGGGCTTCCTCGACCAGCGTGTTGAGGCTTTCGGCGCGGTGGTCGGTTTCGCCTTTCCTGACGAACTGGCGCAGCTGGCGGATGACGTCGCCGGCGCGCTCGGCCTGGGCCACCGCCCGGCTCATCAACCCGCCGATCCGCTCCGCCGATTGGGACCCGCTTTCCAGGAGATGCCGCGCCGCTTCGAGATAATTCATCACCGCGGTCAGCGGCTGGTTCAGCTCGTGCGCCATGGTCGAGGCCATCTGGCCCATTACGCTGAGGCGCGAGGTGTGCAACAGCTCGGCCTGGAGATCCTGGATACGGCGCTTCGCCGCCTGCTGCTCGGTCAGGTCGCGGACAAAGCCGGTGAAAAAACGCTTTCCGGCGGAACCGAACTCGCTGACCTGCAACTCCATCGGAAAGGTCTCACCGCCCTTGCGCAAGCCCACGACGACCCGGCCGATGCCGATGATGCGGCGCTCGCCGGTCCGCAAATAGCGGTCGAGATAGGAATCGTGCCCTTCCCTATACGGCGACGGCATCAGAATGCTGACGTTGTGGCCGGCGATTTCGGCGCTGGCATAGCCGAACAGCCGCTCGGCGGCGGGGCTGAATGACTGGATCATGCCGCGATCGTCGATGACGACGATCCCGTCCGGTACGGTATCGAGCAGCGAGCGCAGCCGAAGCTCGCTTTCGCGCTGCGCCGCCTCGGCCGCCTTGCGCTCGCTGATGTCGCGGATGATCCCGACAAAGATCGCCTCGCCCGCGACCTTCGCCTCACCGACCGAGAGGTCCATCGGGAAGGTCGAACCGTCCTTGCGCCTGCCGGCGACTTCGCGGCCGATGCCGATGATCTTTTTTTCCCCGGTCCGCAGATAATTGGCGAGGTAGTCGTCGTGCTCGCCGGCATAGGGTTCCGGCATCAGCATCCGGACGTTGCGCCCGGTGAGTTCCGCGGCGCTATAGCCGAAAATCCGCTCGGTCGCCGCGTTGACCGAGCGGACCCGGCCATCGCGGTCGATGACGACGATCGCGTCGAGCGCCGCCTCGACGACCGCGCGGAACAGCGCGTCGCTGTGCTCGGCCGCGCCGGGGGCAAGCGTCGTCACGGGCGCGTCATTGCGGTCCAACGGCCGACCCGTTGGGCGATAAAATGCGGCAATACATCGCCACAACCTGAAATGATTTGACAGCTATTTTAACGGGAATTTTACCCGCTAAGACACTGTATCGTAGCATCAACACCAGCGCACCCTTTTTCGTTCCCTACCTTGCCATTCGGACCGGCCGAGTTTACCCGTTGGGCGCCATCAACCGAAGAGGGAAGGCCATGCCGGTCCGCATCTATCATAACCCGCGCTGCAACACCTCGCGCAAGACCTTGGCCCTGTTGCGCGAAAAAGGCATCGAGCCCGAGATCGTCGAATATCTCAAGACACCCTATAGCGCCGCCCAGCTGAAAACGCTGCTCGGCCAGCTGAAAATGCCGGCACAGGCGCTGGTGCGCAAAAAGGAGGCGAGCGCCGCCGGGATCGACCCGGCAAAGCTGTCCGAGGAGGCGCTGATCGCGGCGATGGTCAAGAATCCAATCATCGTCGAGCGGCCGATCGTCGTCTCCGGCGGCAAGGCGGCGCTCGGTCGCCCGCCGGAAAAGGTGCTGGCGGTGGTGTAGCGGCCTGACCCTGGCGCCGGCGCCACCACGCCGTTCAGCGAATCCCGGTCATCTTGTGGGTTTGCAGGCTGAGCTGCCAGCGCGGGTGCTCGAGGCAGAATCGGGTCGCCCACAGGGTGTTGCGGGCGCGCTCGGTTCCGTCCATCGGCTGCACCGAAAAGCGCCCGAAATCGAGCCCGGCAAAGTCGAGCGGATCGAGCCCCCTCTGCGGCACGACGATCTTCAGCTCATCCCCGGCGGTCACCACGATGGGCGCCCCCGCCTTGGGGCTGACGCACACCCAATCGAGCCCGGGCGGCAGTGCGATCGTGCCGTTGGTCTCGATCGCGACGGCAAAGCCGCGCCGGTGCAATGCCTCGATCAGTGGCGGGTCGAGCTGTAAGAGGGGTTCGCCGCCGGTGCACACGACAAACCGCCGCCCGGATTCTTGTTCCCCGGATTCTTGCTCCCCGGGGGGCCACAGCGCCGCGACCCGGTCGGCGAGCGTCGCGGCGTCGCGATACTGGCCGCCATCGGTCCCATCGGTTCCGACGAAATCGGTGTCGCAAAACGCGCAGACCGCCGCCGCGCGATCGGCTTCGCGCCCCGACCACAAATTGCACCCGGCAAACCGGCAGAACACCGCCGGGCGGCCGGTCAACGCGCCCTCGCCCTGCAAGGTGTAAAAGATCTCCTTGACCGCGTAGCTCATCAGCCCTGCCCAAAGGCTGGATCGCGGCCGTGCGTCCTTCGAGACGCCCGCGTCTGTCCTGAGGAGCCGCCGCAGGCGGCGTATCGAAGGGCGAGCTCCTCAGGATGAGGAGTTTTTCTTAATGCCATCACTAATATACCTCATCCTGAGGAGCGCCTAAAAGGCGCGTCTCGAAGGACGCAATAACGGCAATGCAGGCTGTCAATCTGCTCCACTCGCGGCAAACGCCTCCCAACCGTTGCGCCGCAACTCGCAGGCCGGGCAGGCGCCGCAGCCATAGCCCCAATCGTGGCGCCCGGTGCGATTACCATTGTAGCAGCTGTGGGTCTCCTCGCGGATCAGTTCGACGAGCGCCGCGCCGCCGAGTTCCCGGGCGAGCGTCCACGTCGCGGATTTGTTGCGCCACATCAACGGGGTGTGGATCACAAAGCGCTGGTCCATGCCGAGCGACAAGGTCGCCTGCAACGCCTTCAGCGTGTCGTCGCGGCAATCGGGATACCCCGAATAATCGGTCTCGCACATGCCGCCCACCAGGTGTTTCAAGCCGCGGCGATAGCCCGTGGCCGCGGCAAACGTGAAGAAAAGCAAGTTGCGCCCGGGGACAAAGGTGTTGGGCAACCCGCTCGCCGCAAAGGTGATCGCGCTGTCCCGGGTCAGCGCGGTGTCGCTGATTTTCCCCAGGACGCCCAGATCGATGACGTGATCGGGCCCGAGCTTTTCGCCCCATTGCGGGAATTCGCGTCGCAGCCGCAGGGCGATTCGCAGGCGGCACTCGAGCTCGACCCGATGG
>DATCQF010000189.1:0-2482 GCA_036569735.1 Allostellaceae bacterium
CAGACCCCGCTCTCGTCGCTCGCCGGTCGCTCGTGATGGCGTAGCCGTGGCCGGCCTGCTATCCCGCTGCGGCGAGCGCCGCCTCGATGCCGCGCGCGATGGCGAGGAGGCGGCGGTCGGCGCCGTGCTCGCCGACAATCATCAGTCCCACGGGCGGGGTGCCCGGGGGCTGGATCGGGAGGGTGATCGCGCAGCGGTCGAGGAAGTTGATGACCGACGGGATGCGCAGGATCGCGGCGTTGAGGTGCCGGTAATCCTCGTCGCGCTCGAACGCGGCGATCGGCGGCGCGGTGATCGCCACCGTCGGCATCAGGAGGGCGTCGAAATCGATGGTGTGCGCCGCGACCCGGGCGATCAGGCTGTCCCGCGCGGCGCACAAATTGATGTAGTCGACCGCGCTCATCCCTCCGGCGCGCTCGATGCGGGTGCGCACCCGCGGGTCGTAGTCGGCGCCGCGCCGCGCCATCAGCGGCTGGTGCCAGGCGTAGGCCTCGATCGGGGCGAAACCGCCGCCGGCGTTGATCGCCGGGAGTTCGTTCAATTCGGCGAGCGGCAGGTCGACGACCCGCGCGCCGGCGCGTGACAGCGCGGTGCAGGCAGCGGCAAAGGCGCGTCCCACCTCGGGCGCGATCCCGTCGAGCACATAGCTTTGCGGCACGCCGAGGCGCAATCCCAGGGCGGCCACCGGCGGCGGCGCCTCGGGAGGCGCGCCGGCCATGATCGCGTCGGCGATCGCGCAGCAGGCGACGCTGTTGGCCAGGGGCCCGATCGAATCGAGGGTCGTCGACAAGGGGATCACCCCGTCGCGCGGGATGCGGTTCCGGGTCGGCTTGAAGCCGACGAGGCCGCACAGCGCCGCCGGGATGCGCACCGAGCCGCCGGTATCGCTGCCGATCGCGACGATTGCCTGCGCGTCGCCGACCGACACCGCCGCACCCGACGACGAACCGCCCGGAATGAGGCGGCGGTCGCTGGGGTTTCCGGGCGTCCCGTAATGCGGGTTGATGCCGACGCCGGAAAACGCGAATTCGGTCATGTTGGTGCGGCCGATCAGGATGGCGCCCGACGCGCGCAACCGGGCGACGACCGGCGCGTCGCGCGCCGCCGGCGGCCTGTCGTCGAGCGCCTTCGAGCCGGCCAGGGTAACCTCGCCCGCGACGTCGAAGAGGTACTTGATCGAGACCGGCAGGCCGGCGAGGGGCGAGGCGACATAGCCCGCCTGGCGCAGCCGGTCCTGGGCATCGGCGGCGGCGCGTGCGCTCTCGGCGTAGACCTTGACGAAACTGCGCGCGCCTTCGCCGGCCGGGTCGGCGATCCGCGCCAGCGCCGCCTCGATCAGCGCCCGGCTGGAGGTGCGCCCGGCAGCGAGATCCGCAGCGAGGCTCAGGACCGTCGGCATGGGGCCCCGCATGGTGAAGGGGATAGAGGATCGGGAAGCGGCACGGCCATATCAGCAGCGATGTTGGTCAGCCGGTGCGAAATCCGGCGCCCGGAACCGGAAAGGCTACGCGGCCGTTTATACCCGTGCGCCCGCGCTTTTACTACTGCCGCGCCTAAGCCGGGAGCGCCCGATTTTTTGGGGTCTGTGACATGAAATCGCTGATTGCCATAATGTGCCTGGTGGCGTTGCCTGCTTATGCACAGTCCTGCCGTGGAACTTATTCGCTTGGCGAGGCAGTTCCCCGCGCTTGCCAATACGATCATCAGGCCGGCATACCCGTATATCAGCGGTGGGGGAGGGGCCACGAGGCAACCATCACTTCGCCTGTTGCCGAGCCGACGCGACCGGTCTTTCGCAGCATCTACAACAACAGCGCCTATGGCTTCGGACGCTGAGCCTTTTTGTTGCAATCTAATAATCTTCTCCACACGATAATTTATCTACTTCAGATTGTAAAAATAAACCTGATCAATCGCATTCGGTCATAAGTAGTTTACGCGTGGCTGTTCTCGGGCGTTTGGCCACCGTCAACGCACTGTCTGCGCTAATGACGGGTCCTAAAGGATACAATATGAAATCCGTCCGCTTATCTGCATCGGCGGCGATCCGCGACATCAGCGTGCGCAACGCCGCGGAACGGCATTTGACGGAGATGGAGGGCCGGTACCGCGGGCTGTTGGAGGCCGCTCCGGACGCGATGGTGGTGGTCAACCAGGCCGGCGACATTGTTCTGCTCAATCTGCAGGCGGAGAAGCAGTTCGACTACCGCCGCGACGAACTGCTCGGGCAGAAGGTGACGAACATCATTCCGGAGGGCTTTGCCGAGCGGCTGGTCGCGGACGGTCTGCGGTCCCCGGCGGAGGCGCTGGCGCAGCAGATCGGCACCGGGATTGAACTCACCGGCCGGCGCAAGGACGGCACTCAGTTTCCAATGGAGATTATGCTCAGCCCCTTGGAAAGCGAGGAAGGAGTGCTGGTCACCGCGGCGATCCGCGACATCAGCGTGCGCAAGGCCCTGGAGCAGTTATCCCCGCATGACGG
>DATCQF010000190.1:0-11403 GCA_036569735.1 Allostellaceae bacterium
CGGCGCGGCGAAAATGGCCGAACTGCGGGAAATTTCTCAATTCCACCTGCGGCCGCGGTTTCGAGATCGAATCATACATCCAGGTCGATCATGCGGGAAACCGCCGCCGGCGAAAAGCCCTTGCGGGCGGGTTGCATTGCCCATAAAGCCACGGACGAACAACGCCACCCCCCTGCCCCCACGGAGAGTCCCCCGATGCCCGATTTCCCCGATCGCCAGAGCCTCGAGGCGCTGCGCGCCTTTGATACGCCGACCATCTGCAACGCGCTCGAAATCGTCGCGCCGGCACGGCGCACGATCGGCTTCACGCGGCGGCCGCTGGTGGCG
The DNA here is from genome assembly GCA_036569735.1 of Allostellaceae bacterium. Lineage (GTDB taxonomy): Bacteria > Pseudomonadota > Alphaproteobacteria > ATCC43930 > CGMCC-115725 > DATARH01. The sequence continues at coordinate 328 of DATCQF010000190.1, forward strand.
CCGTTTCCCGAGCTGAAACCGATCGTCGGCTTTGCCCGCACCGGGATGATCCGCTCGCGCGAGCCCCATCCGCGCGACCGCGAAACCGCCAACCGCATTCGCCTGGGCTATTACGAGCACGTCGGCTCCGCGCCCCTGCCCAGCATCTCGGTGCTCCAGGACATCGACGCGCCCGATACCGGGTTCGGCGCGTTCTGGGGCGAGGTGCAGACCCATGTCCACGCCGGGCTCGGCTGCGTCGGCGTCATCACCGACGGCTCGGTGCGCGACCTCGATGCGATGTCGCCTGGCTTCTTCGTCCTCGCCGGCTCGGTGATGCCGAGCCACGCCTATGTCCACCTCGTCGATTTCGGCGGCACGGTCACCGTCGCCGGCATGATCGTGTCGGCCAACGACATTATTCACGCCGACCGCCACGGCGCCGTGGTGATCCCGGCCGACGCCGTCGCCAAGATCCCGGCCGCGGTCGACCTCCTGGCGCGGCGCGAGAAGGTCATCATCGAAGCCTCGAAGCAGCCCGGCTTCTCGATCGACCGCCTGCGCCAGGCCTATAAGGAGCAGGACGACATCCACTGACCCCAGCCCCTCTCCCGCACCGCGGGAGAGGGTGGCCGACGCGGAGCGGTGGCCGGGTGAGGGTATCGCCGCGCAACAGACCCTCACCCTCCCACGCTTGCGGCGCGGGTCCCTCCCTCTCCCGCGATGCGGGAGAGGGGTCTCGCCGAATCAGATCTCGATCTGGCCGCCGAGCTCGACCACCCGGTTGGGCGGGATGCGGAAGAACTCGGTGGCGTCGAGCGCCAGGCCCGACAGCATGATGAACAGCCGGTCGCGCCAGTGCCAAAAGGCGCTGCGGGACGCGCGGGTACGCAGCTTTTCACGCCCGATGAAGAACGAGGTTTCCATCAGGTTGATGTGGAAGTGCTGCGCCCGGCATTGCGCGAGGGCGCGCATGACGTTGGGCTGGTCCATGAAGCCGTAGCGCACGTGCATCGTGTAGAAGCCCTTGCCGACCTCGCGGATCTCGAGCCGCCGGTCGTCCGGGATGTGCGGCACGTCCTCGGTCTCGACCTGCATCATGACGACGCGCTCGTGCAGCGCCTTGTAGTGTTTCAAGGCATGCAGCAGCGGGACCGGCACCTGGGTCAGGTCGCGGGTCATGAAGATCGCGGTGCCCGGCACCCGCACCGGCCGCTCCGGGTTGAGCGCCTCGACGAACTGGGTGAGCGGCATGGCGTCCCGGCCGCGCTGCTCCGCCAAGATCCGCCGGCCGCGCCACCAGGTTCCCATCACGGCGAAGACCAGCCCGGCGACCACGATCGGGAACCAGCCGCCCTCGAGGATCTTCAGCAGATTGGCCGAGAGGAAGGTCAGGTCGACGAGACCGAAAAACGCGAACACCGGCACCGCGACGGCAAGGCTCCAACCCTGGCCGCGCATATAGAGGAAGGCGAGCCCGGTGGTGATCAGCATCATGCCGCTGACCGCGATGCCATAGGCGGCGCCCAGATTATCCGACGACTGAAAGCCGAGGACCAGGATGATGACGGCGACCAGCAGCCCCCAGTTGATGCGCGGCACATAGACCTGGCCGATCTCGGTCTCGGAGGTGTGGCGCACCTCGAGGCGCGGCAGATAGCCGAGCTGGATCGCCTGGCGGGTGATCGAAAAGGCGCCTGAGATCACCGCTTGCGAGGCGATGATCGTCGCGATCGAGGCCAGGAAGACCAGCGGATAGAGGGCCCACCCGGGTGCCAGGAGGTAAAACGGGTTCTCTATGGCCGCCGCATCGCCGAGCAAGAGGGCGCCCTGTCCGAAGTAATTCAACAGGAGGGCCGGGAAAACCAGCGCCAGCCAGGCGCGGCGCAGCGCACGGCGGCCGAAATGTCCCATATCGGCGTACAGCGTCTCGGCCCCGGTCACCGCCAGGAATACCGCCCCGAGCATGATGAATCCGCGCCACGGCGCGTCAGCGACGACATGAAACCCGTAGAGCGGATTGAGCGCGAGGAGGACGCGCGGCCGTTGCACGATCCCCCACAGGCCGAGCAGCGCCAACACCGCGAACCATACCAGCATCACCGGGCCGAAGAGGCCCCCCACCACCGCCGTGCCCGATCGTTGCACCAGGAACAGGCCGACCAGGAGGACAAGCGAGATCGGAATGACGTAAGGCGTGAACAGCGGGGTCGCCACCTTCAGCCCCTCGACCGCGCTGAGCACCGAAATCGCCGGGGTGATCACGCCGTCGCCGTAGAACAGCGCGGCGCCGACGAGGCCCGCCGCCATGATCCACATGTAGCGCCTTTGGCCGCGGTGCGTCGTGCGCAGCACGAGGGCGGTCAGCGCCAGGAGCCCGCCTTCGCCGCGGTTGTCGGCGCGCATGATGACAAAGACGTACTTGACCGTGACGATCAGCGCCAACGACCAGATGATCAAGGACAGCGCGCCCAGAATTGCCGGCTCGCCCATGTCGCCGAAATCGACCAGCGACTGGCGCACCGCATAGAGCGGCGAGGTGCCGATGTCGCCGTAAACCACGCCAAGCGCTGCGAGCGTCAGGTTTTGCGCCGTGCGCGCACTCTGCGGCGGCTCGCTGCTGGGCAGCCCGGTATCCGACATCGATGAACCCGATCCTTCGGTCAGCACTCGGCCGTACCCGCCACTCTCATCAGGCGGCCCCAATCAGGCGGCGGGAGATTGCCCACAACCCATGCGTTCGTCCAGACGAATCCTATTTCGCGGGTGCGGGACCCGGTGTCCCCAGCTGCTCGATGCTGTAGCCGGCGATGCGTTTATAGCGATCCGACAGCGCGCGCAATTCTTCTTGGCTGATGAAATCGTCGAGATCGCCGAACGGCGAGCCCGGCGATGCCGTCGCCGATGATCGCAATCTCCATCGCTCGTCTCCTCGCCAATCCGCTGCTATCGTCGGCATTGGCGGCAAGGAGGACAAGCACGATGAAGGAGAGGCCGTTTCGCAGCGGGATGCTGGTCTTCCCGAACCTGACCCAGCTCGACCTGACCGGGCCCTATGAGATCCTCGCGCGCCTGCCGCACAGCGAGACCTTGCTGATCTGGAAGAGCCTCGATCCGGTGCGCTCCGAGCACGGGCTGACCATCCTGCCGAATGCGACCTTCGATACGGCGGGACCGCTCGACCTGGTGCTGGTCCCGGGCGGCGCCGGGATCAACCCGCTCCTCGAAGACGCCGAGACGCTCGCCTTTGTGCGCCGCACCGCCGCCCTTGCGCGCTATGTCGTCGGCATCTGCACCGGGTCCCTCGTGCTCGGCGCCGCCGGGCTGTTGCGCGGGAAACGCGCCGGCACCCATTGGATGTCGCGGGATCTCCTCGCCGCGTTCGGCGCGGTGCCGGTCGCCGAGCGGGTCGTCGTCGACGGCAACCTCTTCACCGGCGGCGGGGTCACCGCCGGGATCGACGTCGCGCTCAGGGTCGCCGCCGAGATCGCCGGCCGCGCGGCGGCGGAAGCGATCCAGCTCGGCGTCGAATATGATCCGCAGCCCCCTTTCGCCGCCGGCTCGCCCGAGAGCGCCCCGCCGGCGGTGCGCCAATCCGTGCTGGCGCGCGCCGCCCCCCGCCAGCAGGACCGCGCCCTGCGCGTCGCCCGCGCCGCCGCGGCGCTTAAATAGGAAGCGACGGTCCGCCGACCACTGGATTCGGTATGAGAAATTCATACCTAGGATATGGTTTAGTTAGAGGGTCTGAGATGGCCGCCGAGAAACGTACCGTCAGCCTCCCCGCCGAGCAGGCGAGCTATATCGATGCCCTGGTTGCTTCGGGCGCCTATGCCTCGGCCAGCGAGGTCGTCCGCGCGGGATTGCGCGCGCTGCAGGAGCGCGACGCGGTAGTCGAGCGCTGGCTTCGCGAGGACGTTGCTCCGGTCTACGACGCGATGCAATCGGACCCGGCGCGCGGCCTATCGGCTGAAGAAGTCCTTGCTGCTATCCATACCCGGCATGCTGCACGCGTGAAAAAGGCGAAGCGTGACCCGTGAGGTCATCTTCGCGCCGGAAGCCCGGGAAGACATTCTACAACTCTACGATCATATCGCGGGGCAAGCCGGGGCCGCGCGGGCGCTAGGGTTTACCGAGCGCATAGTCTCTTATTGCCAAGGGTTCGCGATGTTTCCCGAACGCGGCACGCAACGCGACGATCTTCGCCCCGGTCTGCGTACTGTTGGCTATGGCCGTCGCGTGACCATCGCGTTCCACGTAGCGCACGATCGTGTCACCATTGATCGCATCCTTTATGGCGGCCGGGACCTACCAGCTGCCCTCAGTCGTGATAGGCGATAGCGTGGATTTCGACCCCGAATCTGTGCTCGCCTTCGAGCATGCCGGCTGGCAGCAGGTGGCGGGCGAGTACGATGCGACGTTTGCGCGGGCGAGCGAGCCCTATGCCGCGGCGCTGCTCGATGCGGCCGGGGTTGGCGCCGGAATCCGGGTGCTCGATGTGTGCTGCGGCACCGGGGTCGTCACCGGCGCGGCGGTAGGGCGCGGGGCGGTGCCGATTGGTGTCGATTTTTCACCGGCGATGCTCGCCGAGGCGCGCCGCGCCCATCCGCGGCTGCGGTTCGACGAGGGCGATGCCGAGGCGCTGCCCTATCCCGACCATTCGTTCGACGCGGTCATGTCGAATTTCGGGATCCATCACGTGCCCCGGCCGGACAGGGCGATTGCCGAGGCGCTGCGGGTGCTGCGTCCCGGAGGGCGGGTTGCCTTCACCACCTGGGCGCAGCCGGCCGACAACATCGCGTGGCGTCTGCTGTTCGATGCGATCCGGGCGCACGGCGACATGCAGGCGGCAAACACACCGCCCTCCGGCGGCAATCTCGACACGCCGGAAGCGGTGCTGCGCCTCGTTGATGCCGCGGGCTTCACCGGTTGCGGGGCCCAGACGGTGCGCCGCGAGTGGCTCGTCGCCGAGCCGCGCGACATCGTCGCCGCGCTGGCGCGCGGCACCGTGCGCACCGCGGCGCTGATCGCGGCCCAGCCGGCGCATGCGCGGCCGGCGATCGAGGCGGCGGTTACCGCGGCCGCCACCCCCTACCGAAGCGGCTCCGGCTTTGCGGTGCCGATTGCTGCGATCCTGGCATCGGGCGTGAAGCCTCCGGTATGACCCGCCGATGACCCACCTCGAGTGCGATGTGCTGATCGTCGGGGCCGGCGGCGCCGGCATGTATGCCGCGATTGCCGCAGCGCGGGCCGGAGCCGGGCAGGTGCTGCTCGTCGACAAGAGCCTCGTCGGCCGCGGCGGCGCCACGGTGATGGCGCAGATGACGGTGGCGGCGGCGCTGGGCGAGGAATGCCCCGACGACTGGACCGCACATCTCGAAGACACGCTCGCTTCCGGCCGGGGCCTGTGCGACGAGAACCTCGCCGCGCTTCTCTGCCAGGGGGCGCCGGCGCGGATCCGCGAGATGGGCGAGTGGCGGGTCGGCTGGGCGCGCCGCGCCGACGGGCATATCGCCCAGGTCACCGCACCCGGCCATTCGGTGCCACGGTGCTGCTACGTCGATTTTCTCAATACCGGCCCGGCCGTCGCCGCAACCTTGCGCCGCCGGATCGGGCATGTCGATGCGATCCGCCGGGTCGGCAACCTCACCGTCACCGACATCGTCACCGCGGACGGCGAGAGGGCCGGCGAGGTCGTCGGGGCGGTGGCGCTCGACAGCGCCGCGGGCGAGCCGGTGACGATCGCCGCCAAGGCGGTGATCATCGCGAGCGGCGGGCTCACCCGGATCTTCCGGCGCAATAGCGCCTCCGCGAATATGGGCGGCGACGGCTATGCGCTGGCGCTCGCCGCCGGGGCCGAGCTGGTCGACATGGAGTTTGTGCAGTTCTTCCCGATCGGACACCTGGCGCCGCGCCTGGTCGGGATGGACCCGATCATGTGGGACCCGTTCCGCTACAAGCTCGGCGGCCGGCTGCTCGACGGCAATGGGCGCGAGTTCCTCGCCGATTACGGCAGCGACGAGACCGCCGGATATACGACGCCGCGCGACCTGGCGACTTATGCGATCATGAAGGAAGTCGCGGCCGGGCGCGGCTCGCCGCATGGCGGTGTCTATCTGTCGTTTGCCCATGTGCCGCGAAGCGCGCTCGAAGCGGCGTTCGGGCCGGTCATCGAGCGGCTGGCGCACAACAACATCGACCTCGGGCAGGTGCCGGTCGAAGTCGCGCCGATCGCGCACTACCACATGGGCGGCATCGCGGTCGACGAGCGGATGGCGACCCGGGTGCCCGGCCTCTTTGCCGCGGGTGAGGCGGCGGGCGGCGCCAATGGCGCCAACCGGCTGTCGGGCAACGCGATCCCCGAGGCGCTGGTGTTCGGCGAATGCGCCGGGCGGTGCGCCGCCGCCTATGCCAGCGTGCGTGCGTCCGGCTGGCGCCGGCGGTCCGCTGCCGAGCCGGTGGAGCGCATCCGCAGACTCGCCGATGGTCGCAGCGGCGACGCCAGCCCGGTGCGGATGCTCGACGAATTACGCGAGATGATGTGGACCAGGGTCGGCCCGTTCCGCACCGCAACGGGTCTCGCCGATGCCGTCGGCCGGCTCGCCGGGATGCGGGCGGGGTTGCCCGATGCCGCGATCCTGCCGGGACGGGTATCCAATCCGACGCTCTGCGACTGGTTCGAATTGCGCGCAAGCCTCATCGCCGCCGAAGCCGTGGCGCACGCCGCGCTCAAGCGCACCGAGAGCCGCGGCGCCCACCAGCGCGAGGATTTCCCCGCAACCGACCCCGCATGGGCGCGCTCACAGCACGTGTGGATGATTGGTGACGGCACCCTCGCCGCCGGGTTCGCGCGATGAGCGAGCGCATCGCGCGGTTGCGGATCCACCGCGGCACCGGTGACGCGGCGCGTTATCCGGGGCACTACGACGAGTTCGCAGTGCCGTTCGAGGATGGCGCGACGGTGCTCGACGCGCTGATCTGGATACGCGCGCATGCGGACCCGTCGGTGGCGATCCGCTACAGCTGCATCAATGGTAACGTGTGCAAGGAGTGCACGATCGCGATCGACGGCGCGGTCGATTATGCCTGCACGACCCGGCTGCGCGCCGACCGGGTGGTGACGCTCGACCCGCTGCCGGGGAAGATCGTGTTGCGCGATCTGGTCACCGAGACGCGGCCGCCACGCGAGCGGCTGAAATAGCAGCGTGCGGCACTGCGAGGCCGCTCGACCTATTCCAATGGTTGCAACTGTGCTAATCTTTGTTGCCTTTTCAGGGAGGGCGACCGGGCGATGGCGAAATCAGCTCTGACCCAATTGCAGGAGCAAATCGAAGCGGTTCGCCGCGAGGCCTTTGCGGCAGGCTACGCCGCGGCGATGCAATCGATCCGCGATGTCGCCTCGCAGCCGGCGCCCGGTGCCGCGCCGGTCGCCCCCCGCGCAGCGGGCCAATCGAGCGCCGGACAAGCGGCCGCAGCGTGGCACCAATGCGCGGCTCGTCGAAGAGGTGCTGCAATCGAATGCGCCGCGCGCCTTGCGCCCCGCCGAGATCCGCAGCGCATTGCAGCGCGACAAGGGCACGGCGATGGCGTTTACCTCGATCCGCCATGCGCTCGGCCAGCTGGAATTGCGCCACACCGCCGAGCAGGTCGCCGACAGCAAGACCTGGCGCTATCGCGGTCATAGCGGCGCCGCCGCGGGCTGAAAAAACATCCCCTCTCCCGCAATGCAGGAGAGGGGTTTTCGTTACGCCGCCGCGACCTGGCGCGGCCGATAGATCGCGGTATGCGCGATATGGGCGACGGGGGTCGTCTCGTTGGCCACAACCAGGGCGTCGATTTCGACGAACAGGTGGCCCTTGTGCGCGTAATTGCGCGTGACGCGGGCGCGCACCGACAGTGTATCCCCAACCGCTGCCGCGGCCAGATGCTGCACCCGGCTGCCGGTATGGATCCATGGACCAAGCAGCACATTGCGGCTCAGCACGAAATTGCAGCTGCGCAGAATAATCGCCGGGTGGATCAGGCCTTCTGCGGCATAAATGGGCGCGGTCTCGCGCAAATCGGCCAGATAGCGCGCGCTCACTTCCCGAGTGATCGGGTACGGGTCGATGCCGAGCCAGGTCTCTGCGGCAAGTGACGCCTCGTCGGCCGGCGGCCGCTCCCCGCGCTGCGCCACCTTGCGGAAGAGATCGAGCGAGGGCGGAGTCGGCCGCGACCCGGGCAATTCCGCCCGCCCGGTGGCACAAACCTCGCCGCGGCTTTCGACGGTGATCTCGAGCCCGCCGCCATCGTCGCTCGCAGCGACGTCGGCGATGTCGCCATCGTAGACCGGCTTCATAAAACGGCACTCGGCGGTGCCGCGCTCGAGCCAGGCGCGGCCCCAGCGCAGCACCGGCAGATGCGTCATGTAGCCGTACACATCGACCCCCGGGACGAGGCCTCCGCCGAACCCGAAACGGCGGGCGACGGCATCGTCGTGGATCTTGTTCTCCGAATCATGCGCGGTGTTGTAGGCGGACACCCGATAGGAGCCGAGACGCTCGCTGGTCATTGCTGCCCCCGTATTCAAACGCGTGATGGTCAAACCCGGTGATGAACCCATAGATTGGGCTCGACATAGACGGCGTGGTCGTGTTCAGCCGACACATGGACCGGCGACAACGCACCGGGCACCACGATATCGCCGCTGCGATCGAAATCGATCCCGCTCCACTGCGACCATTCGGCCAGGGTGCCGGCGATCACCATGCTGTACGGCGCGATCTTGACGATTCGCGCGCCGGCACGGACATGCACCCGCAACCATCCGTCATAGGGCAGCCCGTCGCCGCGGGTGCGCGCGACGTAATCGGCAAAGGGGACCAGCGGTTCCTTGTGCTTGTCGCTCGGGCGCAGCGGCGCGTAGAGATCGCCAAAGCCGCGCGTCCACATGTTTGCGATCATCGCTTCCAGCATCAGTTGCGCGACGCCGCGTCCGCGATAGGGCGGCAGCACGATGATCTCCAGGGCGCTGACGGCAGTGGCGCGGCGCCCGGCACGCCAATCCGCGTCGGCCCAGCCGATCACCGCATCCCAGCCGCCGAGCGGCAGCTCATTGCGCCCGGCCGTGCCGTCACGAAACGCAAACGGCACGCTGAAGCCCCGCGCGATCACCCGGTCCGGCGCGTCGCGGTCGACCGCCGCGAGCGCGAAATCGAGATACCGGTCGAGTGCGCTGTCCGCATAGTAAAGCATAGCCGCTGGATCGTGGCGCATGAACTCCGGCACCGCCGCACCGAACTCGGCGGAGAACAGCTGCGCCCGCAGCTCGGGGCGCTCGGCAAGGGTGCAAACGGCGAGCCGTTCGGAAGGGAAGCGATGTTTCGTTTCAGGTGTCATTGCGAGGAGCTCGGCGACCGAGCAATCTCGTGACAATCGAGCACGGCGCCAACGAGCTTCGCCTCGCTCGCAATGACATTTGGGGGTGACCGGCTATTTCTGCTGGTCGCGGTCGAGCACCGCCTGGATCTTGGCCGGATCGACGTTGAGCGGCGGGATCTTGGCGCGCTCGACCTGGAGGAGCCCGCCGACCCGGCTGTCGCGCTGCTGCCAACCTCGGTTCATCGCCTCGGTCAATTCCTCGAGCGCCATGTTGGCGAGCCGCATCGGCACCCCGACCTCGCGCCCGAGACCGACCGCCAGCGACACGTCCTTGTGCAGGAGGCGCAGCGCGAAATCGGCGGGATCGTAGCCGCTGCTCAGAAACTTGCCGAGCCGGTCGAAGGTGCGTTGGCGTCCGGTCGCGCCCTGCCGTACCGCCTCCCACAACTCAAGCGGATCGACCCCGGCCTTGATCCCCATCGTCATGACTTCGGCGAGCGCCACGCCAACGACGGCGCTGGTGCAGTTGTGCACCAGCTTGGCGACCGTGCCGGCACCGATCGGGCCGATATAGCGCGCCTGGTCGCCCATCGCGTCGAGCACCGTTTTGTGTCGGTTGAACTGCTGCTCGTCGCCGCCGACCCAGATCGCCATCTTGCCGCTGGCCGCGCCGCCCGGACCGCCGCTGACCGGCGAGTCGAGCATGTAGAGGTTCTTCTCGGCAAAGGCGGCCTGGATCTTGCGCACCATCGCCACCGAATTGGTCGACATATCGAAGAACGCGGTGTCGGGCTTCATCCCCTCGATAAGGCCGTTGGGGCCGAGCGCCACCGTCTCGACATCGGCCGGAACGGGGAGCGAGGTGAAGATCACCTCGGAGGCTTCGGCGACCTGGCGCGGCGAGTTGGCCCAGGTCGCGCCCTTCGCCAGAAACGGCTCGGCCGCGGCGCGGTTGAGGTCGTGGACGGTGAGCGTGTGGCCGGCCTTTTGCAGATTGGCCGCCATGCCCTTGCCCATCATGCCGAGCCCGATGAAACCCACGCGCATCTCGATTCCTCCGCCGGTCGCGAGTTACCTGAAGGATCGAGTGTGGCCGGGTCGATGGGTCGAGCGCAAGCCTCCCGGGCGATTCCCGGACGCGGTCCGGTGCTTTATTCGACGAGGCGGCCGCCGGTCAGGCTGGTCGAGCTGGTGCCGGTCCCGGTGCAGTTGTTGTTGAAGGTCGAGCTGCCACCGAAGGAAATCGTCCACGCAATCAACTGGGTGCACACCGCCCCGCCGGTCGGGCTGCCGCCCGAATAGCTGACCGGCTCGCCGGGGAAGTAGATCGCGCCGACGATGGTCTGGGTCGCGCCACCGCTCAGCGAATTGGTCACGCTCGTGTCGGTGCAGGTGCGGTCCTGGTAGATCGCGATGCCCGACAGCGCGCCCGAGGTGGGTGCGGTGATCGAGATCACGGCGCTGCCGTCTATCTTGCTGGTGGCGCAGGCCTGGTTGACGTTGCTGGTGGTCAGGATGATCGTGGTGCCGCTCGTCGCCGTCAACGTCGAGCCGCCGCCGATGCTCAGCTGACCGCGGTCGATGATGAAAGTGCCGGGCCCGAGCGTCAGCGACGAGCCGCCGACCAGAGTCACCCCGCTGCAGAACACGTAGACGCCGGACGTCCCGACGGTTTTTGTCTCGCTGCCGCCGCCGGTGACCTTGCAGTTGTTCACGTCGCAGCCGCTATAAGCCGGGACC
>DATCQF010000191.1:0-4536 GCA_036569735.1 Allostellaceae bacterium
CGTCCAGCCGCACGGCGTGGGCCGGCCCCGAAGCGAGCCCCGCGGCAAGCGCCAGTGCTGCCAGGAGCGCCCGGATCATCGCTCGAGCCTGGCGACGAGCGGCAGGATCGTGCGCGCGACGTCGGCCTCGGTCAGCGGCCCGACATGCTTGTAGCGGATCCGGCCATTCTTATCGACGATGAAGGTTTCGGGCACGCCATAGACGCCCCAATCGATGCCGACCCGCCCGTCATCGGTGCCGATCCTGGTATAGGGGTTGCCGAGTTCGCCGATCCAGGCCAGCGCTGCATCGCGCTTGTCCTTGTAATCGATCCCGAAAATCGGCACGCGTTTCGATTGGGCGAGGGCCTTCAAGACCGCGTGCTCGGCGCGGCACGGCGTGCACCACGAGGCGAAAAAATTGACGAGGCTGACATGCCCCTGCAAATCGGCCGAGGAAAACCCGCGCTCCTCGCCTTGCAGCGGCGGCAGCTTGAAATCGGGCGCCGGCTGGTCGATCAGCGCCGAGGGCAGGACGTTCGAATCGATGCCGAGGCCGACGTAAAATCCAGCCGCCAACAGCGCAAACACCGCCACCGGCAGGAGGAAGATCCAACCCCGCCGGGTCATTGAGGGTCCGTCATTCGGCGGCCTGGACCCGCGGCGCTGCATCCCGCCGCCTGCGTCGGGCCGGAGCGCCGACCCGGTGGCGCCGGTCGGTCAGCGAGACCAGCCCGCCCAGGGCCATCGCCACCGCGCCGAGCCAGATCCATGGAACCAGCGGGTTGTGATAGAGGCGCAGCACATAGGCGCCCTTGCCGTCGGGATCGCCGATCACGGCATAGACATCGGCCAGGAGATTGGTGTGGATCGCCACCCCGGTCGCCGTGCCGCTCTCCCCCGTGAAGAAGCGCTTTTCGGGGTGCAAGGCTGCCACCTCGCGCCCATCGCGCAACAGACGCATGTCGGCGCGGGTGGCGGTGTAGTCGGGACCCTTCACCTCATTCACGGCATCGAGCGCGATTCGATAGCCGGCAATCTCGAACGACTGGCCGGGCCGTCCGCTGACGATCTTTTCCTCGGTCCACGAGGTCGAGCCGGTAATCCCGGCGATCGTTATCGCCATCCCGGCATGGGCGAAAACCATCCCCCAGGTGGCGCGCGGCAGGTGCAGCGCGCGGCGCAACACGCCCGGCAGGGGCTCCCTGAAGAGGCGCACCCGCTCGGCCAGTTCGGTCATCGTCGCGGCAAACACCCAGGCCGCCAGCGCCAGCCCGCACGCCGCCCATACGGAGCGCACCCCGGCCGCCGCCAGGGTCAGGAGTGCGGCCGCCGCGGTCGCGACAAAGGCGAATTTGAGGCGGGCGAGCGCCGCGGGCAGGTCGCCGCGCTTCCACGGCAGTAGCGGCCCCACACCCATCGCGACCAGCAAGGGGACCATGATCGGTACAAACGTCATCGTGTAGAAGGGCGGGCCGACCGATACCTTCTGGTGGGCGACGACATCGAGCAACAGCGGATAGAGCGTGCCGATAAAGACCGTCGCGGCCGCGGTCGTCAGCAGGAGATTGTTCAATAAGAGGCCACCCTCGCGCGAAATCGGCGCGAACAGGCCGCCGCCGGCGAGCTGTGGCGCGCGCCAGGCAAAGAGCAGCAGCGCCCCGCCGGTATAGAGGCTCAGCAACAGGAGGATGAAGATGCCGCGCAGCGGGTCCGAGGCAAAGGCGTGGACCGAAGTCAAGACGCCGGAGCGCACCAGAAAGGTGCCAAGGAGGCTGAGCGAGAACGTGATGATCGCGAGGAGGATCGTCCAGGTTTTCAAGGCCTCGCGCTTCTCGACGACGGTCGCGGAATGCAACAAGGCGGTGCCGACCAGCCACGGCATGAACGAGGCGTTCTCGACCGGGTCCCAGAACCACCAGCCGCCCCAGCCGAGCGTGTAATAGGCCCACCAGCTGCCCATCGCGATCCCGATCGTCAAGGCGCACCACGCCGCCAAGGTCCACGGCCGCACCCAGCGCGCCCAGGCCGGGTCGACCCGCCCCTCGATCAACGCGGCGATCGCAAAGCAGAACGAGATCGAAAACCCGACATAGCCGAGATAGAGCCAGGGCGGGTGAAACGCGAGGCCGGGGTCCTGCAGGATCGGGTTGAGCCCGGCGCCGTCGGCGGGGACCGGCAGCAGCCGCTGAAACGGGTTCGAGGTCAACAGGATGAAGGCGAGAAAGCCGACCCCGATCATCGCCTGGACGGCGAGGACGCGGGCCCGCAACGCCGGCGGCAGGTTATGGCTGAACAGGGCGACCGCGGCGCCGAACAACGCCAGGATGAACACCCACAGCAGCATCGAGCCTTCGTGGTTGCTCCATACCCCGCTCAGCTTGTACATGAGCGGCTTCATGCTGTTCGAGTTCGCCGCGACATTGGCGAGCGAGAAGTCGCTGACCGCATAGGCGTGCATCAGCGCGAAAAAGGCGGTTCCGACAAAGAGGAACTGGGCGAGCGCCGCCGGCCGCGCCCAGGCCATCAATGCCGGGTCGTTGCGCGCCGCGCCAACCAGCGGCACCACGCTCTGCAAGGCCGCGATGCACAGCGCCAGCACCAGCGCGAAATGCCCGATCTCGTCGATCATGGCGCAAATCGCCTCCGCACGGGCCGGTCGGCGGATCGGTTCGATGCGATGGTCATCCTGGGATCGCGCGGTTCAATTTCGCTCGGGCCGGAACGGGCGTCCGGCGGGCCACAATAGTGTAGCACGACCGGCCGGCACGCTGCCAAACCGAGAGCGATGGCGACACTGTCTCAGTGTCGCATCCGGATGATGATCGCGCGGCCTTCGACCGCGTCGCCCTTGCGTCAGGCGGCGCGGCGCCGCCCGGCCGACTCGGCGGCCGGCGCCGCCCGGGGTGCGGTTTCCTCGCCCATATCCATCAGACGGCGCAGCTGGTCGCGACCGCGCGACAGGCGCGACCGCACGGTTCCGACGGGGATCCCGAGGACCAGCGCAACCTCCTCGTACTGCATGCCTTCGAGACCGACCAAGAGGATCACCTGGCGTTGTTCCGGCGCCAGCTTGGCGATTGCCGCTTCAAGGTCGCGCAGCTCAAGCGCGGCCATCGCGCGGGGGTGCACGCTCAGCACCGGAGCCATTTCCTCGATGTCCACGGCGACGCCCTCGCGCACCGAACGCCGCACATCATTAACATGCTGATTGTGCAGGATCGTGAAGAGCCAGGCCCGCAAATCGGTGCCGGGCTGCCAGAGATGCTGCTTGGCGACCGCCCGGGTCAGGCAGCTCTGGACGAGATCGTCGGCTCGGGCCACATCCCGGGTCAGCGCACGAGCGTAGCGCCGAAGTCGCGGGATCTCCGCCTCGATCAGCCGGCCGAAATCGCTCATCGGAAAACCTCATCTTGGTTTCGCGCCCCGCGTCGCGGGTTCGACGGACGCAAGATGGAGGTTCGATGTAACCCTATGATGTACCGTGAATCTCGGCTTGGTAAAAAGTTGTAACTTTTTATCGGTTTTGGAGTCTGGATTTTAAAGGGCCGCTCTGATTGTAAACAGGACGGGCACCTGGTCTTGACGCTTGTGGGTCTGCATTTGGGATGGGCGACCGGCCTTCGCCGGTGCTCCACGGGACCTTGCGAGCGTTCTAGCTCCCGCTTCCGCCTCGTAACAGCAGTCACGCACCCGTTTCAAAATTGTCGCGTGCCCGCTTGTCGTCGGCCTCGACCATCAGGGTTACCAGTTCCTCAAACCCGATTTTCCGGCGCCACCCCAAAACCTCCTGGGCTTTTTTGGGGTTGCCGACCAGTTGGTCGACCTCGGCGGGGCGGTAGAATGCCGGGTTTACCCCGACGATGGTCTTGCCGCTCCGGCGATCGGTCCCGCGTTCGTCCAGGCCGGACCCCGACCATTCGATATCGAACTGGAGCCGGCTCGCGGCGGCTTCGACAAACGCGCGCACCGCATGGGTTTCGCTGGTGGCCAGCACGTAGTCCTGCGCCTTATCCTGCTGCAGCATCAGCCACATGCCTTCGACGTAATCGCCGGCAAACCCCCAGTCTCGTTGCGCGTCAAGGTTGCCCAGTTCGAGCATGTCAAGCTTGCCGTGCCGTATCCTCGCCAGCGACCAGGTTATCTTCCGCGTCACGAATTCGCGGCCGCGCAGCGGCGATTCATGATTGAACAGGATGCCGGAACTGGCGTGGATGCCATAGCTTTCGCGATAATTCACGGTTGCCCAATGGGCAAAGAGCTTGGCGAACCCATAGGGGCTGCGCGGGTAGAAGGGGGTCGTTTCGTCCTGCGGGAAAGTCTGCGCCTTGCCAAACATCTCGGACGTGGAGGCCTGGTAGAAACGCGCCGCGGGAACCGCCTGGCGCAGCGACTCAAGGATGCGCAGCGGGCCCAGCCCGTCGGTATCCGACGTGTACAGCGGCTGCTCGAAGGACAGCGCGACAAAGCTTTGCGCGGCGAGATTATAAATCTCGTCCGGTTGCACTTTTTCGAGGGTGCGTATGATGTTGGTAATCTCGGCCAGATCGAAGTCGA
>DATCQF010000192.1:0-7505 GCA_036569735.1 Allostellaceae bacterium
CTGACGACAGCGAGGAAAAGTCGGGCGGCGGAGCCATCGAATCGTAGAATCACGATCGCAGCCCCCTGTCAACATCTTGTGGTACCCAGGTGCCTAGCCACTATCACCGCCAAGCCGCTACCCCAGGTGAGCAATTACAAAGAACTTGAGCATTTTAGATTTCGCATAAGCTCTGAGCTAGATCGATTGACCAAATTGCGCCATCAGGAATTTGAAGCATTGCCCCAACTGTGGGCGTTGACGAACAAAGCGTACGGCGCAGCATCCGTAATAGCTTCGGGGTTTAACCTACATTCTGACCTAAATCAGATATTCGATGATGATTTTTTTGGAATTGTTGATTCTTCCTTGCTGCCTGATTGGCAAAAGAAAAGGGAATTATCCCCTTGACGCAGCGTCAAGGGGATAATTCCCATATGATATTCATAGATCTAAGTATTTCTGAAAAGGTGGAAACGCTGGCCAAGATGATTGCAGAAATTCTCCTTAGCGAACAGCTCGCGGGAGCGGAGCGTCGACGATTGAACGAGGATAGCCCGTATGAGGCCCTCCTGGGAAAAGGGCAAGTCCTGCTCACAGAGCTTGGAAATTTGATCCACAGTCGTTTATGGACTCCGCAAGATGTGATCCCTAGTGACCAATCAGGACCGGGTTAATTCCGCCCGGACAGGAGGCCGCGGGCGATTACCTGGGCCTGGATCTCGGCGGCGCCCTCGAAGATGTTGAGGATGCGCGCGTCGCACAGGACGCGGCTGATCGGGTATTCGAGCGCGTAGCCGCTGCCGCCGTGGATCTGCAGCGCGTTGTCGGCATTGGCCCAGGCGACCCGCGCCGCCAGGAGCTTTGCCATGCCGGCCTCGATGTCGCAGCGCCGCCCGCTATCCTTTTCGCGCGCCGCGAAATAGGTCAGCTGGCGCGCGACCATCGTCTCGACGACCATCATCGTCAGTTTGTGCGAGACCCGCGGGAAGGCGATCAGCTTTCGCCCGAACTGGTTGCGCTCGAGCGCGTAGCCGAGCCCCAGCTCGAGCGCGTTCTGGGCGACCCCGACGGCGCGCGACGCGGTCTGCACCCGGGCGCTCTCGAATGTCGCCATCAGCTGCTTGAAGCCCTGGCCCTCGACCCCGCCGAGAAGCCCCTCGGCCGGCACCGCAAAGCCGTCGAACGCGATCTCGTATTCCTTCATCCCGCGATAGCCGAGGACCGCGATCTCGGTGCCGCTGATGCCCTCGGCCGGAAACGGGTCGGCGTCGCTGCCGCGCGGCTTTGGCGCGAGAAACATGCTGAGCCCGCGGTATCCCACCTGGGAGGTATCGTCGGGCGCGCCGGTGCGGGCAAGGAGCGTCATCAGGTCGGAGCGCGCGCCGTGGGTGATCCAGGTCTTGGCCCCGAAGATGCGGTACTGGTCGCCGTCCTTCACCGCGCGGGTCTGCAGGCTGGCCAAGTCCGACCCGGTGTTGGGCTCGGTGAACACCGCGGTCGGCAGCACCGCGCCGCTGGCGATGCGTGGAAGCCATTCCTGCTGCTGCGCCGCGGTGCCGCCAAGGCGGATCAGCTCGCCGGCGATCTCCGAGCGGGTGCCGAGCGAGCCGACCCCGATATAGGCGCGCGATAATTCTTCCGAGACGACGCACATCGCCATTTTGCCGAGCCCGAGCCCGCCATGCTCCTCGGGCAGCGTCATGCCGAAGACGCCGAGCGCGGCCAGTTCGTCGATGACCGCGATCGGGATCAGCCGGTCCTGGCGATGCCATTCCTGGGCATGCGGCGCCACCGCGCGCTCGGCGAACCGGCGCACCTGATCGCGGATCATTTCGAGGGTCGGGTCGCCGAGCCCGATCCGGCCGTACGCCGCCGAACTGTCGCCGAGGCCAGTGGCGAGGAGCGCGGCGAGCCGGGCGCGTGCGTCGCCGAGGCCGCGCACCAGCCGCCCGGCGTCGCCGGTGCGCAAGGGCCCCAGCTCGTCGTCGGCGAGCCCCAGATCCTGCGGCCGGGCGATTTCGCTTTGCGCCATCGCGATCCCGCCGGCGAGCTGCGCCAGATAGTCGCCGAACGCGACCGCCAGGATCAGCGCCTCGGTTTCGCCGAACTCGCCCGAATCGTCGAGGCGCGCCGCCCACAAGCGGATCTGGCGCAGCGCTTCGACATAGGTCGCCATCCAGGCGAAGCCATGGACCGCGATCTGCTCGCGGTCGAGCGCGGCGGCATCGATTGCCCCGCCGGCGGTCCCGCCGGGCGTGACCCGTTCGATCACCCGCGCCCGCACCGTGCGCAACAGCAATTCGGCGGCGACGAGCGCACGCTCGGTCGCGGCAATCAGCGTGCGCTGCTCCGCCCTGGCCGCCTCTGCCATTATCGCCCCGAACCAGAGAGCCTAGCGTGAATCAAAGATCTCGTAAGTGCGCGGGATCGTCGAATGGATGTTCGGATCCCTGACCCGCGAGGTATCCGACCGCGCCATCGTGACCGACGAGATGTCGTCGCTGATCGCGTTGAGGTTCTGGATGTCGCTCGCGCGCTGCGGCCCGCCGGCGACGCAACCGCACGCGCCGCCCAGCGCCACGGCCAGGATCAATCCGCAGCGCAGCAGGGTCATCGAATTTCTCCGGTCAGGTCACGACCCTATAGGCCACCGCGATTAGAATGACAACCAGCAGCAGCGATACCGCCAGGACATAGCGGACCACCCCCGGCTTGCTGGCCGAGCGGGCGTTCTCCGGGGTCGAAACGATGCGTTGGTCCATGATCTCTCCGGCTGGTTGCGGGCATCCTCCTCCTGGGAACGGAAGGGCGGCGGTTTCGTCCCGCGCCCAACGACAGGGCCGGCCGCGTAGAGGGGCGATGCCATCCGCTTTTGCGCACGGCGCCGCGCGCCTATAGTGCGGCATGGCCCGCCTGTCAGTGAACCTCAACAAGATCGCGCTATTGCGCAACTCGCGGCGCACCGGCGTGCCCGACATCCGCGATTTCGCGCGGATCGCGCACGCTGCCGGCGCCCAGGGGCTGACCGTGCACCCCCGGCCCGACGAGCGGCACATCCGGCGCGCCGATGTGCCGGCCCTCGCCGAATTGATGAGGCCGTGGCGCCCGGCCTGCGAGCTCAACATCGAAGGCTACCCGGACGAGCGGCTATTGGAGATCGTGCGCGAGGTTCGCCCCGAGCAATGCACGCTGGTGCCCGACCCGCCCGGCGCCTTCACCTCGGAAGAGGGCTGGAAGCTCGACAACCGGGACACGCCGCTGGTCAATCCCGCGGTCGCCGCGCTGAAAGGCCTCGGCTGCCGGGTGATCCTGTTCGTCGACCCCGACCCGGGCGTGGCCGAGCGGGTGCCCGGCACCGGCGCCGACGGCATCGAAATCTACACCGGCGCCTATGCCGCCGCGTTTCGCGCCGGAAACCCCGCGGCCGAGCTGGCGGCCTGCGCCGCGACCGCCGCGCGCGCCGCCGCATTGGGGCTCGTGGTCAATGCCGGGCACGACCTCAACCTCGACAATCTGCCGGGCCTCGTTGCCGCGATGCCGCATCTCGCCGAAGCCTCGATCGGCCACGAACTGACCGCGGATGCGCTGGTCGTGGGGTTTGCCGCCGCCGTCCGGGCCTACAAGGCAGCGCTCGCGAAGCCCTGACGGCCCTGACGGCGCGGACTGCCGCGAGGGGTCATCGCACCGGTGTGCGGATCGGGCTGAGGCCGCGCGGAAATCCCAGGGTAAGCAGGAGCGTCGCCACGGCGATCACGACCACCACGAGATAGGCCTCGTGCACCGACAGCGCGAACGCCTCGCCGAGCCGCGCGATCTCGCCCACGCCAAGGGTATGGCGCAGCGCCGGATGGAGCAGGTGGTTGACCGCATCGCCCGCTCCGGGCAAGCGGCGGTTCACCCCCCAATTGAGGATCGCGCCGAGGACGGCCGCGCCGACCGCCTGCCCGATCATCCGCATGAACATCTGCGATCCCGTTCCGATGCCGCGCTCGCTCCACCCGACGCTCGCCTGGATCGCGACGAGAAACGTCGTGTTGCAGAACCCCATCGCGATCCCGATGAGGAACGCGGCCGACGCGGCGCGCACGGGCGAGCTTCCAGGATCGAGCGTCAGCAGAACGAGGCTGCCGGCAACCAGGGCGACCCCGCCGATCGAGGCGGTCAGCCGGTACGAGGTGCGGATCATCAAGCGGCCGGCGATGATCGAGGCGAACATCCAGCTGACCGAGGTGGCCCCGACGACAAACCCGGCGACGCTCGGGCTGCGCCCCATGACCCCCTGGACATAGGCGGGGAGGACGGCCGTCACCGACATCATCACCGCGGAGGCGCCAAAACCGGCGAGGTTGCCCAGCCCGACGACGCGCCGGCGCCATAACGCAAAGGGGAACATCGGCTCGGGTGTGCGCTGTTCGTGGACCACCAGCCAGAAAAGCGCGCCGCCCCCCAGCGCGACGAGCGCGGCGACCGTGGCGCCATCGAGACTCGCTCCCTGGACCAGCGCCAGCATCACGGCGCCGACGCCGATCACCAGGAGGATTCCGCCGAGATAATCGATGCGGTGCTCGCGGCGCTCGACCCGCTCGTGCAGAAAGACCCAGAACATCGTGATGCTGATCATTCCGATCGGCAGGTTGACCCAGAACACCACCGACCAGTGCACATGCTCGACGAGAAATGCGCCGAGCAGCGGTCCGACGATCGCGGCGACCCCGAAGACGCTCGAAAACCAGCCCTGCACCCGGGCGCGATCGGCGGGGGTGTAGATGTCGCCGATGATCGTCGAGGCGATCGGCTGGATCGCGCCGGAGCCGCAGCCCTGGATCGCGCGGAACAGGATGAGGACGACCGCGCTGCGGGCAAACCCGCACAGCGTCGTGCCGACGAGAAAGATCCCGGTGCCGATGAAAAAGATGCGGCGGCGGCCATAGATGTCGGCGAGGCGGCCATAGAGCGGGATCGTCACCGCCATGGTCAGCAACGGCACCGCAAAGATCCAGCTGAACAGGCTGAACCCTTCGAGATCGGCGACGATCGTCGGCATCGCGGTGGCGACGATCGTGCTTTCGACCGCCGGCATGAAGGTCGCCATCAGCGCCGCCGCCAGGATCATCCCGCGCCGCGGCACGATGACGGCCGGCCGCACCTCCTCAGCGATCGCCTGATCCAAAAAGCGCTCCGAATGCACAAATCCTGGGCAGAGATAGGGCGATCGCCGCCCGCCAACAATCGGCCGTGTCACATGCCACCCAATCGCACCGGCGGTGAGATTTGTCAGCAATTCTGCAACAGCACCTGCGCGTCCTTCGAGACACGCCCTTCGGGCGTTCCTCAGGATGAGGTTAAGTTTATGATGGCATTAAGAAAGAACCTCATCCTGAGGAGCCCGCGCAGCGGGCGTCTCGAAGGACGCACCAGCGGCAATCCAGCCGATTATCAATCGGATTACAGCCTCGAAAGCTGGATCTTCCGCGTTCGGTGTCATTCAGCCCGGCCTGGCGTCGGCGGCCTGCCACAGGCGGATTTCGCGGATCAGCGCCTCGACGGCGCCGCAGGCAAAGCCGAGCGAGGTTTCGTCGACGAGACGGCCGTCCTGGATCTTCGATTCGGCCGCGCAGATGATGACCTCGCGCGCCAGTGCGATGCGGGACAGGCACGAATCGAGCGCGACCCGCATGTGCTCGAGGCAGCGCGCCCCGCCCAGCGGCCCGCGCGAGGTCGCCATGATCGCGACGTGCTTGTAGGCCAGGACCGACTGGAAGGACGGGCGCGAGGCCCAGTCGATCGCGTTTTTGAGGACGCCCGGGATGCTGTGGTTGAACTCCGGCGCGCACAGCACGAGCCCGTCGGCGTCGGCGATATCGGCGAGCAGCTGCTTGACGACGCTTGGCCGCTTGTCGCCTTCGAAATCCTGGTTGTAGGCCGGGATCGGCGCGAGGTCGTAGAGCGAAAGATCGGCGCGGCCGGCGAATTTCTCGCGCAGTGTCAGGATCACCGCGTTCGAATAGGAGCCGGCGCGCAGGCTGCCGGACATCCCGAGAAGGCGGATCGGCTTGGCGTCGTCCATGCTGTCGCTTTCGTGCTGCGGCCCCGGTGGGGCGGGAATGGCCGCCCGTCATAGCGAAAGCGGCTTGCCCGTGGCAACCATCTCCGGCCCCCGCACAAACGCAAAATGTGCGAACATGCCGGCCATGCTTGGTCCCTCCCGCCGCGGGCTGGTCCCGCCGTTCATCGCGATGGATGTGCTGCGCGCCGCCAACGAGCGCGAGGCGGCCGGCAATTCGGTCATCCATCTCGAAGTCGGCCAGCCGGGGACCCCGGCCCCGGCGGCGGTGCTCGAGGCGGCGCGGGCGGCCTTGGCGGGGGACCGCATCGGCTATACCGACGCGCTCGGCATCGCACCCCTGCGCGAGGCGATCGCCCGGGATTACCAGGACCGCTACGGGCTCGCCGTCGACCCCGGCGACATCGTCGTCACCACGGGGTCGTCGGCCGCCTTCCAGCTGGGTTTTCTCGCCGCCTTCGAGCCGGGAGACCGGGTCGCGCTCGCGGCGCCCGGCTACCCGGCCTATCGCAACATCCTCACCGCGCTCAGCCTCGAACCGGTGCTGATCGAGGTCGGGGAGAACGCGCATTATCAGCCCAATCCGGAACTCCTCGCCGAAGC
The DNA here is from genome assembly GCA_036569735.1 of Allostellaceae bacterium. Lineage (GTDB taxonomy): Bacteria > Pseudomonadota > Alphaproteobacteria > ATCC43930 > CGMCC-115725 > DATARH01. The sequence goes on from DATCQF010000192.1 coordinate 6,650, forward strand.
GGGCGACATCGCCGGGCTGATCGTCGCCAGCCCGGCCAACCCAACCGGCACGATGATCCCCGAGGGCGACCTCGCGCGCCTCGCCGGGTGGTGCCGCGACAACGCCGTCCGGCTCATTTCCGACGAGATCTATCACGGCATCACCTACGAGACCGCGCCGCAGACCGCGCGCGCCTTTAGCCGCGAGTCGATAATCGTCAACTCGTTCTCGAAATATTACAGCATGACCGGCTGGCGGCTCGGCTGGATGGTGGTGCCGCCCGACCTCGCCCGCTCGGTCGAGTGTCTGGCGCAGAATTTCTACATCTCGCCCCCGGCGCTGTCGCAGTTGGCCGCGCTGCCGGTGTTCGACTGCCGGGCCGAGCTCGATGGCCATGTCGCGCGCTACCGCGCCAATCGCGACCGGCTGATCGCCACGCTGACAAAAGCGGGGCTCGACCGCTTCGCCCCGGCCGAGGGCGCCTTCTATCTTTATGTCGATGTGTCGGCGCTGACCCGGGACAGCGAGGCGTTCTGCCGGCGCATGCTCGCCGAGACCGGGGTCGCGACGACCCCCGGCCGCGACTTCGACCCGGTCCACGGCGACAGCTGGCTGCGCCTATCGTTCGCCGGCTCCAACGAAGACATCGCCGAAGCGGCGCGCCGCCTCGCCCTATGGCTGCCGCGCGCCGGGTGAGCATCGGTTTTTTCCGGAGGTTGGGGCATGGCACCGCGCGTCGATCCCGTTCTATCCGACGAGGCCCTGCCCTCCCGCGCCGACGTGGTCATCATCGGCGGCGGCATTATCGGCAGCAGCGCGGCCCTCTTTCTCGCGCAACGGGGCGTCGCGGTGGCGCTGTGCGAGAAGGGACACATC
>DATCQF010000193.1:0-5111 GCA_036569735.1 Allostellaceae bacterium
CCTATGGAATGCTCAAATCGACAACGATTGAACCCCACCCCCGCTCGATCGACTTCACCGACCGCCCGCATTTCCGTGTCCATCTGGACGGTAAGTTTCAGGGCCTGTACATCGGCCAGCCAATCGTCGGCCGTATTTCAGTAGGTGTCCCCTTCCTGCCGATTTCGCGCCGGGTCGATGCCGAGGACGGGACCTTCCTCGGCGTCCTCGTCGTCGTGATCCCGCCAGACAGGCTGACCACCCTGCACAAATTAATCAACCTGGGGCCGCATGGCTTTATAACGCTTACCGAGCTCGACCAGTGGATTCTCGCGCGCTTCAGCGCCGACAGTCCGGATGGTACCAACGGCGTTGGCAAATCGGTTGCGGGGGGGCGACCGGCCGACATCGGGCAAAATGCCGAAGGCTGGTACGTGCGGAGCAGCAGCCCGATCGACGGCATTCCCCGGGTGCTTAATTATGGCCGCGTCGGCAGTTACCCGCTGATCGTCACGGTCGGCCTGGAGCTCGATCGGGCACTTGCCGGTTGGCGCTCGCTTGCCGCGACAATCGTTGGGCTGGCGTTCGGCGCAACCTCGCTGCTGATCGGGCTCGCCGCCTATCTGATCCGCCGGATTTTTCGCGACGCGAGCACGGCGCGCGCGACGGCGCTGGCGATCGCCCATACGGCCGAGCACGATTTTCTGACCGGTTTGCCCAACCGGATGCTGCTGAACGACCGGATCGGCCAGGCGATCGCCGTGGCACGGCGTCACCAGAACAAGGTTGCGGTGATGTTTCTGGATTTGGACAACTTCAAGCACATCAACGATTCACTCGGGCATCAGGCCGGCGACCAGCTTCTGCAATCCGTCGCCAAGCGCCTCGTGGCCTGCGTGCGCGGCGAGGACACGGTAAGCCGGCAGGGCGGCGATGAATTTGTCGCGCTGCTCTCGGAAGTGCACCAGCCCGAAGATGCCGCGGTCATCGCGCAAAAAATGCTGCAGACGGTGGCGCGGACTCATGCGATCGACCAGCACGAGCTGCGCGTCACCGCCAGCATCGGCGTCAGCATCTACCCCGACGACGGCACGGATGCGGAGACGATCGTCAAGAACGCCGACACCGCGATGTACCAGGCAAAGGAAAACGGGCGCCATTGCTACCGGTTCTTCGAGCCGGCGATGAATGTCCGCGCGGTGCAGCGGCAATCGATCGAGGAGGACCTGCGGCTCGCCTTGGAACGGCGCGAATTGGTGGTGCGCTATCAGCCGAAGTTCGATCTGGGGACCGGGGCGATTGTCGGCGCGGAAGCGTTGCCGGGCTGGATGCATCCCACTCGAGGATTGCTCTCCCGGGCGGAATTTATTTCCGTCGCGGAAGATTGCGGTCTCATTGTGCCGATCGGCGCCTGGGTGCTGCGCGAAGCCTGCGGGCAGGCCCGAGCCTGGGCGGATGCGGGTCTCCGGGCAACGATGATGGCGGTAAAAATCTCCGCGGTGGAGTTTCGCGACGAGAGCTTTCTGGAAGGCGTGTTCGCGATCCTCGGCGAAACCGGCCTCGACCCCAGATTTCTCGAGCTGGAGATGACCGAGAGCGTTCTGATGGCGCGTGCCGCGTCGACGGCCTCGATCCTCCAGAGCCTGCGGATCCGAGGGGTGCGGGTGACGATCGACGATTTCGGCACGGGCTACTCGAGCTTGAACTATCTGCGCAAGTTCCCGGTCGATGCCCTCAAGATCGACCCGTCGTTCGTCCGTCAGATCGGCATCGCCGACGAAGCTGCGCCGATTGTGACCGCGGTGATCAGCGTGGCCCGCAGTCTCAAGCTGCAGGTCGTTGCCGAGGGCGTGGAAACGGGGGAGGAGCTGGCGTTTCTTCGGGCGCAGCAATGCGACGAGGCGCAGGGATGCTATCTCAGTCCGCCGGTGCGCCCGGAGCGGTTCGCAAGGCTGCTCAGGGCCGGCCTGGCGGAACCCGTCGCCGCCGTCGACCGGTTGCCGGCGATGTCGGAGCCGTAACCGGCCGCGATCGGCCGGGCGTGCCGGCGGCGGTCAGTAGATTTCGCCGTAGCGGGCGCAGGTGGCGGCCTCGCTCAGCCCGGCGACGGCCTGCAACTCGGCGCGCTTGAAGCGCAGGTACGCGTCGAGAAATATGTCGCCGAACCACTCCCGTGCCGCCGGGCTCGCCGCCAGCCCATCGAGCGCTTCGTCAAGCGAGCGCGGCAATGGGCGGATGCCGGCGGCCGCGCGCTCGGTCTCGCTCAAATCCCAGAAATTGCGCTCGGGGATCGGGGGCAGCGAGCGGGCGTGGCGGATGCCGTCGACCCCCGCCCAAACCAGGGCGCCGAGCGCCAGGTAAGGGCTCGCCGCGGCGTCGGCGACGCGATATTCGACGTTGAACTGTTGCGCCGCGCCGTCGCCAAAGGCCGCGCCGTCGCCAAAGATCGGGCACACGCGAATGCTGGCGCCGCGATCCTGCACCGCGATATTGGCCCAGGTCGGCGCCCAGCGTCCCGTTGCCGACCCCGTCGGGGTCGAGGATCGGCGCAAAGATCGCGCGGTTGCCCAGGCGATGGGCGACCGCGCGCGCCATCTCGCGCTGGATGACTGCCTCGTCGGCCGCGCGCAGACCGCGCGAGGGCTCGATCGTCACCTCGTATTGCCGCGCCCCGTATTCGGGGAGGAAACTGTCGGGCGTGAGCCCGGCTTCTCGCAGCGCGGCCATGTAGCTCTCGCCGAAAATGCCCTGCCGGCGATAGGCGTCGAGCGCGTAGGTCGCGCCCGGGCGGTCCTCGACCCCGGTATAGACGAATTCCTGCTCGAAGGCGGCGAGGACGGTCAGCCCGGCGGTTTTGCCGCATTCGTTGAGTGCGGCCAGGGCGCGCCGCAGAAAATGCCGCGGGCAGCATTCCCAAGGCTGTTCTTGCGTTGTCAGGATGTCGCCGAGATAAAAGCGCTCGGCGGCGCCGTCGTCGAACTCGACCTCGACCTTGGTGGCGGGATCGGGCACCAGCATCAGGTCGCCTTCGGTTCCGAACGGCGTGTCGTAGATCGGGCCAAACGGCGACAGCATCAGGTTGCTGCCGGTGAGGCCAACGCCCTGGCGCAGCCGCCGCGGCAGCTCCGCCGCGGGAAATCCCTTGCCGCGGACCAGCCCGGCGAGATCGCAGGTGCCGACGAAAACCAGCGGTTCGCGCTTCACGGGCAGGTGCCTCCAAGGTGGACCTGGATCTTAAGATGACGTAAGCCATGATGGAATTAAGAAAGAAAATCATCCTTGACTTCAGCTCCCCTGACAGTGGCGGAGCTTGCCGCCGCGCTTGACGCGATCGGCGGCTTCGAGGCGCGGCCCTTGGTCGCGGTCGCGGTCTCCGGCGGGCCCGACAGCCTGGCGCTTGTCCTGTTGGCGGAGAAATGGGCGCGCCGGCGCGGCGGCCGCGCCTGGGCGCTGACCGTCGACCACGGGTTGCGGCCCGAAAGCGCCGCGGAGGCCCGGATGCTGGCCGGCTGGCTCGCCGCCCGCGCCATCCCGCACGAAATCCTGATGTGGGCCGGCGACAAGCCGGCGAGCGGTATTCAGGAAGCCGCCCGCGATGCGCGCTACCGGCTGATGGCAGAGTGGTGCCGCACGCATGGCTGCCTGCACTTGCTTGCCGCGCACCAGCGCGAGGATCAGATCGAGACCCACCTCATCCGGCGCCGCGCCGGTAGCGGTATCGACGGGCTGGCCGGCATGTCGGCGGTGCGCGAACTGGAGGGCTGCCGGCTGGTCCGGCCGCTCCTGTCGGTGCCGCGGGCGCGCCTCCTCGCGCTCCTCGCGCAGGAGCGCCAGCCCTTCCTCAGCGATCCGAGCAATCGGAACCCGGCCTTTGAGCGAGCCCGCCTGCGCCTCGCTGACGAGGCTTCCGGGGGCGCCACCCGGGAGGCAATTGCCGCCGAGCTGCGCGCATGCGGCGGGCGGCGCATCGAGCGCGAACGCATGCTCGACGCGCTCCTCTGCCGCTCGGTGGCGCTGCACCCCGCCGGCTTCGGCGCGCTCGACCCAGGTGTCATCGCGCTGGCCTCTCCCGAGACCGCCGAGCGGCTCTTCGGGCGGGTCGCCGCCGCGATCGGCAGGGCGCCTTATCCGGCGCGGCGGGCTCGGCTCGCCCGGCTGCGCGCGGGCCTCGTGGCCGAGCCCCTTCGCGCGCGGACGCTGGGCGGCTGCCGGTTCGTGCCGTGGCGCGGGCGGCTCCTGGTGCTGCGCGAGCTCGCCGCCGCGAGTGCGCCGGTGCGGGTGGAACCGGGCGCGTGCCTCATGTGGGACCGGCGATTTGCCGCCGATCTGGCACAGGCGGCGCCGAGCGGCTTTGTGCTCGGCTATCTCGGGCAAAGCGCCGCGGTCGGCCCCGAGCGGCCGGTGGGGGATCACGCGGGCGATTTGCCGCGCCTCCTGCATCCGGTTCTGCCGGCCTTGTGGGACGAAAAGGGTCTCGCCGCGGTGCCGCATCTGGGCTACCGCCGCCCTGGAGTGGAGGGGCTGCCGCGGCTTTCCTTTCGCCCGGCGAAGGCGCTGAGCAGTGCGGGCTTTACAGTTGTTTAATCGCGGGCGCATCCTATGTTTCGCTGGCACTAACACCCGGTCCGGTTCGATCGGGCGCGGTACCGGGGACGATAGGGAAAGGCCTGCAGCGTGAATAATTTCGGCAAGAATCTCGCCCTCTGGATCGTCATCGGCCTGCTTCTCGTCGCGCTCTTCAATCTGTTCCAGACCTCCTCGACCCGGGGACCGCAATCGACGCTCGCGTTTTCGGACTTCGTGACCGACGTCAATCGCGGCCAGGTTACCGACGTCACGATCCAGGGCAACGCGATCACCGGCCATTTCACCGACGGCCGCGCCTTCACCACCTATTCGCCGGCCGATCCAGGCCTCGTTGGCCGCCTGATGGACAAGGGCGTCCGCATCACCGCCTCGCCGGTTGACGAGAACGTCCCCTCGCTGTTCGGCGTCCTCGTATCGTGGTTCCCGATGCTGCTGTTGATCGGCGTGTGGATCTTTTTCATGCGGCAGATGCAGGGCGGCGGCGGCCGGGCGATGGGGTTCGGCAAGAGCCGGGCGCGCCTCCTGACCGAAAAGGTCGGCCGCAT
>DATCQF010000194.1:0-2018 GCA_036569735.1 Allostellaceae bacterium
CGGGACGATGTTCGCGTTCGAGCGGGACGGGGTGGTGCCGGATATCCTGGTGCTCTCGAAGACGCTCGGCGCCGGGTTGCCGTTGGCCGCAATCATGACGACCGACGAGATTTCGCAGACATGCGACGAGCGCGGTTTCCTTTTCTATACGACGCACGTCAACGACCCGCTCCCGGCAGCGGTCGGCCTGAAGGTCATCGAGGTGGTGCAGCGCGACGGGCTGGCGGGACGGGCGGCCGAGTTGGGCGATCGCCTCAAGCGGGGTCTGCGCTCACTGCAGCAACGATATGACTGTATCGGCGACGTGCGCGGGCGGGGCTTGCTCCTCGGGATGGAATTCGCAGCGCTTGGCCGGGGCCGAAAGCACTCCGCACGCGCGCTTTCCGATGCGGTCACCGACAACGCGCTGAAGCTCGGGCTGAGCGCCAATATCGTGCGCGCCGGTGCCTCCGATGGGGTGATGCGGATTGCCCCGCCGCTGACGGCCACCGAGGCCGAAATCGATCTCGGCCTCGAACTCCTCGATGCGGCGCTCGAACGGACTCTCGGTGCCGCAGCTCATCGCGCGACCGCGGGATCGAGCACCGGCGCCAGCGCCGCGCCGACGGTCAGCAGGTGACGATCCTTGTAGCGCGGGCCGGTCGGGGTCAGGCCGACCGGCAGGCGGTTCGGGCCCAGCCCCGCGGGGATGTTGATGCAAGCCACGTGAAGCAAGGTCAAATCGCGATTGAGGCGTTGTCGCCCTGGGTGCGCGCCGGCGGCGCTTCGGCGTCGGCTCGCCGGACGCGAGCCCTCACCGCGTCTTCGGCAGCGCAAAGCCGGCGTCGCGTTCGACGTATTTCACGATCGCGGTCAGATCTTCCCTCGCGGCGCCCTTGTGCATCGCGTGCTTGAACACGAGCCGCGCCGCCTGGCACACCCACATCGGTACGCCCAGTTCCTCGCCCTGCGCGATGGCCAGGTCGATATCCTTCATCAGGATATGCATCTCGGCGCCGTAGTCGAAGCTGCGCGTCAGCACGGCGGCGGGGAATTTTGCCTCGGTCGCGCTATTGCGCCCGCTGCCGGCGTTGATCGCGGCCAGCATCACTTCGGGGTCGAGCCCGCCTTTGGCGCCCATCACGAACGCCTCCGCCGTGGCCGCCAGGGCAACCGCCGAGAGAATGTTGTTGGTCAGCTTCAGCACCTGCGCGGCGCCCGGCTTGTCACCGGCCACGTTCAGGGTGCGGCCCCACAGCGAGATCATCGGCCGGATGCGCTCGACCGCGGCAGGATCGCCCGACACCATGACGGAGAGGGTGCCCGCCCGCGCCCCCGGCGGCCCGCCGGAGATCGGGCAGTCAACCACCGTCACACCCTGGGTCGCCATCGCCTGCTCGATTTCCTTCACGAACGGCACGCCGACGGTGCAGGTGTTCACCAGCAGCTTCATGGTTTTGCCGTTGACGAGGCCCTCGGGCCCGAAAGCCACCGCGCGGAACGCGGCGAGCGAGACGAACACGATCTCGCAGCGATCCGCGAGATCCTTTGGCGATGCGGCGCGCTTTGCCTGCCGCAGCAGCAAGGGTTCCATCGCCGCCTCGCTGATGTCGAACACCGTCAGGCCGTGCCCGCCATCGAGCAGCTTCTCCGCCATCGGTTGCCCCATGTTGCCGACGCCCAGATACCCCGCTTCCATCGCCGCCCTCCCGCCCGATAAAGTCCGCCGGCTAAAAGCTGCCACAGAGTGCGGTCGGTTGCACGGCGGGCGCTTTGCCGGCGGGATGATCGGCGTCCGACACTGCGATCCGTCGAAACGGCATTCTCGCGACAGGTCCGAAGGCGGCATCCGATGGGACCGCACCCGGTCGGCTACCCGCTCCATGAGCCCGAGGAGTACGCGCGATGCCGCCGACGCAAGCGGTCGGGATATTCCCATTGACCGGGCGGTCGTGCCGAACGAACGTCGCCCTTCAACAGTGGGCACGAGAAGATGGCGCAGGACAATCGATCCGATCTGGCACGGCTCGAACGGATGG
>DATCQF010000195.1:0-3291 GCA_036569735.1 Allostellaceae bacterium
GGTCAAGGCCGCCATCCCGTCCAACACCCTGGCCTGCCTCAACGGTCTGGCGGAAGACGCCAGCCGCAACCAGGTGCTCGGTCCCGGGATCAGGATCCGCCTCCATACCTATGACGAGACCAACCAGCGGGTCAGGCCCGAGCGGATCATCCGCCAAATCCGCCGGGAGCGCGGCCGGGCGCTGATCGGAATGGTCGGGGTCCAATCGAACCAGTTTCCCCGCGCGGTCGATCTCGCCCGGCCCTTTCTCGCGGCCGGTCTGCCGGTCTGCATCGGCGGCTTCCACGTCTCGGGCTCTATCGCGATGCTGCCCGAGATGCCGCCGGAGATGCGCGCGGCGCAGGCGCTGGGGATTTCCTTCTTTGCCGGCGAAGCGGAGCAGGGCCGGCTCGGCCAGGTCATGCGCGACGCCTGAGATGGCAGACTCCAGCAGCTCTATAATTTCATGGACGACCTCCCCGCGCTCGAAGGGGAGCCGCCGCCGATCCTGCCGCCCCGGCACATACGGCGGATTTCGGGCGCGCTGTCGAGCCTCGATCTCGGGCGCGGCTGCCCCTACCAGTGCTCGTTCTGCACGATCATCAACGTCCAGGGTAAGAAGAGCCGGTTCCGCACGCCCGACGATCTCGAGCGCACGATCCGGGAAAACTATGCCCAGGGGATCAAGCGGTTCTTCATCACCGACGACAACTTCGCCCGCAACCGGCATTGGGAAGAGCTGTTCGATCGGATGATCCAGCTGCGGGTCGGCGAAGGCCTCCCGATCGGCTTTACGATCCAGGTCGACACCCTGTGCCACCGGATCCCGAATTTCATCGAAAAGGCGGCGCAGGCCGGGGTCCGCCGGGTGTTCATCGGGCTCGAAAACATCAATCCCGACAACCTGATCGCCAGCAAGAAGCACCAGAACAAGATCACCGAATACCGGGTCATGCTGCAGAAATGGCGCGATCATGGCGCGATCACCTGCGCCGGCTACATCATCGGCTTTCCCGGCGACACCAGGGAATCGGTCCTGCGCGACATCGAGATCATCAAGCGCGAAATGCCGCTCGATATTCTGGAGCTGTTCTACCTGACGCCGCTGCCCGGCTCCGAGGACCACAAGATCCTGTGGACCGACGGGGTTTGGATGGACCCCGACCTCAATAAATACGACCTCTATCATCGGGTGGCGCACCATTCCCGGATGTCGGACGAGGACTGGGACGATGTCTACCGCGCCGCCTGGGAGAGCTTTTACAGCCCGGAGCATATGCGCACGGTGCTGCGGCGCGCCGCCGCCAACCCGATCGGCCGCCCGCAAACCACCCTGACGACGCTCCTGTGGTTCAAGCTGATGACGATGTTCGAGGGGGTCCACCCGCTCGAAGGCGGCGCCTTCCGCCGGAAATCGCGGCGCGATCGCCGGTCCGGGCTGGCGCCGGAAAGCCCATTTGTCTTCTATCCGCGATATCTCGGCGAGATCGTGGTGAAAGCCTGGCGCTACTGGTCGGTCTATCGCCGCGCCAAGGCGACCCTCAACGAAATTCTCGCCGCGCCCGACCGCTGGTCCTACACCGACCTGTCGATCACCCCTCCGCAGGACGAGGAATTCGACAGCCTCGACCTCTATCACGCGACCAGCGGCGGGGAAGCCGCGCTGGCCCGCAAGCGCCGCGAAGACACCCTGCGCGCCAAGACAAGCGCGCGCCCAGTTGCGGAGAATATTGCGATTCAGCCGGTCCGATAGACCCGCGATCCGTCTCCAGAGCGGCTGGGTGTCAATCACCGGCCCAGGGCCGCCGCGACGTATGGCGGATGTGCAATATCCGTATCGTATCCTCGGCGACCCGATAAAAAATCAGATACCGGTACCGCAGCAACGGTGCAACCCGGATGCCGGGCCGCTGAACGATGCCGCGCCCGCTCTGCGGTGCCCGCGCGATGCGCCCGATGGTCCTCTTGATACCAGCTTCTATCCGCTCCCCGATCGCCGAGATTATCGGAGCGTCGATGGTAATCAGCGATTTTTCGAAGATCGGAGACGGGGTACTTCGAGTATTCGACCCTCATGCCCGCCGGAAGCTGGCAAACGCGGCCTTGACCTCCTCCTCGCTCGCGACATCATCCGCGAGCCCCTCGTCGATCGCCTGCAACTCGTCGGACGTAGCGTGATACGCGCCGCCGGCGAGTTCCGCCTCGATCTCGAGGGCAACCTCTGCGAGTTCCTGCTGGCGCTCTCGCGGCCAACTCGGAACGCGATCCAAAACCGTCTTTACCTGATCTTTCGTCATGACCCGATCATAGCCAATTCGAGGCCCCGCTGCCAACACGAGCTCACAAATACGGATCGGTCTTTGCCAAATAATTGGTGACGCATTCGCGCACCGCGTCTTCGAGCGGGGTGAAGGGGGCAACGTAGCCGGCCTTGCGCAGCCGGCTCATCTTGGCCTCGGTGAAATACTGGTAGCTCGGCCGGATCACCGGCGGGATGTCGATGAATTCGATGCGAGGCGCGACCCCGCAGGCGGCGCCCGTCGCGTTCATCAGGTCGAGAAAGGTGCGCGCCTCGCCGCTGCCGAGATTGTAGATGCCGTTGATGCCCTCGCCCGTCGGGTGGTCTGTACCGGTGCCGTGCCGCCACGCCCACAGCATCGCCGCGGCGCAATCCTTGACGTAGACGAAATCGCGGCGCTGCTCGCCATCGGCGTAGTCGGGCCGGTGCGACTTGAAGAGGCGGATGGTCTCGCCGGCAGCGACGCTGCGGTAATTCTTGACGACGAGGCTCATCATCTCGCCCTTGTGGTATTCGTTGGGGCCGAAGACGTTGAAGAACTTGAGCCCGACCCACAAAGGCGGGGCATGTCCCGCCGCCGCTTCGCGCATCGCCCACAGATCAAAGGCGTGCTTCGACCAGCCATAGAGGTTGAGCGGGCGCAGGCGCTTCAATCCGTCGATGCCGCCGCCGTCGTCGAACCCGGCCGCGCCGTCGCCATAGGTCGCCGCCGACGATGCGTAGATCAGCTTCTTGCCGGCGGCGGCGCACCAGCGCCACAGCGCGATCGACGAATTGAGGTTGGTGGCGATGATGTCGTCCGCGTCGTCGGCAAACGTCGACGAATTGGCGCCAAGGTGAAACACCGCCTCGACCTCGCCGCCATAGCGCTCGAGCCACCCGAAGAGCCCTTGGACCGGCACGATGTCGGAAAAATCGCGCTTGGCGATGTTCCGCCATTTGTCGCCGGCGCCGAAATGGTCGACGATCACGATGTCGGAGCGGCCGGCTTCGTTGAGGGCCGCCCCCAGGAC
>DATCQF010000196.1:0-4939 GCA_036569735.1 Allostellaceae bacterium
CTCGAAGCGGTGCTAGCCCGGGGCAACCGCCCGGCCCCTGCCCTCGCCGCTCCGACCCGCCGGGCCAGAGCGACGGTGGCTGCCGCGGAATAGCCTGCTTGGCTTGAACTGGAAATGTCGTTGCGGCGAAGGCCGGGACGACAATAAATGCCTTTTATTTCCCCTTGCGGTATTTCCACCTGCGCTTGGTGGCGCTGGCCATGCTCAGCGCCCATTCCGGTGCCGGCGAGCCGCCGCCGCGCGTTCCGGCTGCCGAGGGTCGAGCGCCCGGCGCGCCGCCGCGGGCTCGCGATCGATGACCCGCATCAGGGCGCGGGCCGGCCCGCGCGGCGCGCGGCGCTGCTGCTCCCAATCACGCAGTGCGGTCACGCTGAGGCCGAAAGCCTGGGCGAACGCCTCCTGCGACATGCCGAGCCTGGCGCGAATTGCCTTCACGTCGACCGGCTCCATGACGACTACCTTGGGGTCGTCGAGTGACCAATCCAGCGCGGGTGCGGCGTCCGGGTTCGCGGCGATCTGCTGTGCGATCTCTTCGTCGGTCAACGCGTCGAGCGCGGCCCAGTCCGGCTCGCGTCGAGCGGGCTTGTGCCTCGCCGGCGCGTCAGCGCTCGGCTCTTGCTTTCTGATAGACATCGCGCTCCTTCCTGTCGGCTCGACGCAGGGAAATCGGCCGGTACGCCTCGCCGCGCCGCGTATAGACGCAGGTGAATTCGACGCCGCCGATCTCCCCGATTGCGATGATCCGGGTCTCCACATAGGCGCGGCGTTCATCAATCCGCTCGACGGTAAAGCCCGCCAGCAGCGTCTGGGCCGCCGCGAGCGAGATGCCGTGCACCGCGATGTTGCGAGCGTCTTTGTCGGGGTCGAACTCGATCATCCTGACCGACACACCCTACGGCATTGCCGTATCTCGGTCAACCGCCATCTATGATGCTGTATGGCCGCGGTGCCTCGCGCTCGATCACCGCGAGCACTTACTGGAGCGAGCCGAGATTGTGTAAGGCTTGCCCCACCGCTCACCCAGCTTGGTTGAGCTTCAACCCCGCGACGGGCCAGTCGACGGCGACCAGGCGGCCGGTCCAGGAGAGGGTGATGTAGGCGGTCTTCATGCCGGGACCGCCGAAGCATATGTTGGTGGTCATCGGGTCGGGCATCGGATGGTGCTCGATGTGTCTGCCGTCGGGCGAAATGACGGTGATCCCGCCGTTGACCAGCGTCGCGACGCAGATCCGCCCGTCTTCCTGCAGCGCCAATGAATCGAAGCGCTGATAGCCGCCCATCCCGGCGACCAGGCGCCCGCCATGCGGCGACGGCCAGGGCTCCTTTCGGACGGCGCCCGGAGCCTCGATCGGAAACGCCCAGAGCCGCGCCGCCTCGGTCTCGGCGACATAGAGGGTGTTGCCGTCGGGCGACAGGCCGACCCCGTTCGGCGTCACCATCGGGTAGGCGACCTCGGTGATGTAGGACCCGTCGGCCTTGGCGTAATAGACCGCGCCGCGGTCCATCTCGCGCGCCCGCACCTTGCCGAGATCGGTGAAATAGAACCCGCCATGGGCATCGAAAACGAGGTCGTTGGGGCCCTTCAACGGCACCTCGCCGCACGCCCGATAAAGCACCTCGACCGCGCCGGTCTCGAGGTCAACCCGTTCGATCCGCCCGCCGCTATAGTCTTTCGCCTGCATTACCGGCCGGATGCGCCCCGCCTCGCGGTGCCATTCGAAGCCGCCGTTATTGGCGATCGCGCATTTGCCGTCCGGCCCCACGGCGGCGCCGTTCGGCCCGCCGCCGGTCCGCGCGACAATGCTCTTCGCCCCATCGGCGGCGACGCGGGTCAGCGTGCCGCCGGCGATCTCGACAAGCAGCACCGAGCCGTCGTTGAGCGCCACCGGCCCCTCGGGAAACTGCAACCCCTCGGTGAGGGTGCGCAATTCCATCGCCACGGCCCTCGCGATCAGTTGGTCGCGGGGGGCGACATCCGCGGCCAGTACCATTCGTAAAAGGCCCGGCCGAGCGGCGCCGCTGCGATGCCGTCGCCCTGTTCGCGCAGCGCGTCGCCGATCGGATCGACAGCATTGGCGCGCCGCGACCCGCCCGGAACCGGCATCTCGACCAGCTCGATATCGGTCTGGCCGGGAAAGCGCGGGGTGACACGCAGGAGGGCCGCGTCCCCGTCCCTCATCGCGACCATGCTCAGCGGCCCGAACTCAACGACCGCATCGCAACTGGCGCCGCCGAACACCAGCTCGGGCGCTTCCCAGAGGAACTTGCGCAGCCGCTTCCAGTTCCAATCGGTCTTGTAATGGCGGCGGCTGACCTCCCGATCGGCGAGATCGTCGGGAATGGCGCCGAGTTCGACCGGGCCGGCCGGCGGCGGCTCGGGAGCGACCGCCGACAGATCGACGAGGATCAGCCCGCGCTGGATCTGCATCGCATAGCGCGGCATCCGAAACCGCGAGCGGTCGGTCAGATTGGGCCGCAGCACCGGGTCGGTCAGCCGGCCGTCGAGCGCGTAGGACCAGCCGTGGTAGACGCAGTAAAGATGGCTGGCGTTACCGCTCTCCGCCTCGCAGACGCGATAGCCGGCATGGAGGCAGGCGTTGCGCAGGGCGTGGATCTGCTCCGCGTTCTCGCGCACCACGACGACCGAGCGCGAACCGATATCGGTGCGCACATAATCCCCGTCGGCAACGAGCCGGCTGGCATGATCGACCGCCAGCCAGGGCTGCGTGAAAATATTCGCCAGTTCCGCGGCGAAAACGTCATATGCCTCGAACAACTCGGGTGCCGGCGCGATGTCGCTGGCGCTGTCGAGCTGTTCACCGATCGCCTTGACGCTGTCGGGAAGTTCCATCCCCCTCGTCCAATCTGGTTGCTGTGCCTACGCCGCTATAGCCGGGTTTGGCGCCGCTGCCTATGCGAAAGATCGCCGGTCGGTCATGCAACCCCTTGCTTGACAGGGGCTCCGGGCGCGTGCGCTGAATTCGCTGGTCTCATCCTACCCGGAGGAACCCCTATGGCCGTCACCGCAATGCCCAGGGCGCGCATGAATGAGGCCGAGTGGCGCACACGGGTCGATCTCGCCGCCTGCTACCGCCTCGTCGACCTGTTCGGCTGGTCGGACCTGATCAATACCCGCATCACGGCGCGGGTGCCGGGGCCGCACGACCACTTTCTGATCAACTCCTTCGGCATGCTGTACGACGAGATCACGGCCTCCTCGCTGGTCAAGATCGATGTCGACGGGAACAAGGTCGAGCCGTCGGATGCCGAGCTCAATAGCGGCGGCTTTGCGATCCCCAGCACGATCCACATGGCCCGCCCGGACATCAATTGCGTCATTCACACCCACACGATCGCGGGCTGCGCGGTGTCGATGCAGAAAGCCGGGCTCCTGCCGCTCAACCAGCATGCGCTGCAGGTGATCGGCGACGTTGCCTATCACGACTACGAGGGCAGCGGGAGAAGCCAGGGCGAGCGCCAGCGTTTCCTCGCCGATTTCGGCGACAAGCACATCATGGTGCTGCGCAACCATGGCCTCTTCATCATCGGGAACACGATCGCCGAGGCCTTTATCTCGACCTACCGGATGGAGCGGGCGTGCGCGATGCAGCTCGCCCTCCAGCAGTCGGGCGCCGAGTTCAACCCGCTCTCCGATGCGGTGATCGCCGCCGGCTATGAAAAGTCCAGAAACGGCGCGGCACGCGGCCACGATCCGAACAAGCTCGACTGGCCGGCCCTGCTGCGCAAGCTCGACCGGATCGATCCGTCCTACAAGGAGTAGCCCGGCGGGCTTCGGCGTGGATGCCGATACCCGCGCCCAGGGATAAGGTTTATACTGACCGCAATACCTTCCGGAGGTTGTCATGCCTGTGATCAAAGCCGCCGATCTCGCCTATGGTCGGCTCCGTTCGCCCGATCTCGACAAACAGGAGGAGTTCCTCACCGCGTTCGGCATGGTCCGCGCCGATCGCACCAAGAATGCGCTCTACATGCGCGGCACCGATGCGCCGCACCACATCCACGTCACCGAACTGGGCGCGCCCAAATACGTCGGCATCGCGCTGCATGCCGGGAGCATGGACGACCTCGAAAAGCTGGCCCGCACTCCGGGCGCCTCGCCGGTCGAGAGCATCGACGAACCGGGCGGCGGGAAGCGCGTCCGCCTCACCGACCCCGACGGGTTCCAGGTCGAAGTGGTCCACGGCATGGCGCAATTGCCGAAAATCGCGGTCACCCGCCCGGCGGTCAACATCGGCGAGGACAAGACCCGCCGCAGGAATGCCCTCTACCGCGTCGAGCGCGGCGCCAGCCACGTCAAGCGCATCGGCCATTTCGTCGTGCATTCGCCGCAGTTCGAGAAGACCCTCGGCTGGTACCGCGACATGCTCGGCTTCCGCTGCTCCGACGAAGTCTACGCCGACCGCAAGGATAACCTGGTCGGCTCGTTCAACCGGCTCGACCGCGGCGATGATTATGTCGACCACCACGTCTTCTTCTGCATCCGCAGCGACAAGGCCGGCCTCAACCACCTGTCCTACGAGGCCGCCGACATGGACGACATCATGATCGGCCACGAGCACCTGGCCGAGAAAGGCTACGAGCATTTCTGGGGCATCGGCCGGCATTCGCTCGGCAGCCAGGTGTTCGATTATTGGGGCGACCCGTGGGGCCGGGTGCATGAGCACTGGGCCGACACCGACGTCCTCAACGCCAGCGTGCCGGCCAATCTGTGGGGCCGCGGCGAGCTCGGCGGCCCGTGGGGCGAGGCGCCGCCGGAGAAGTTCATGTACCACGCCACGCCGTAACCACCCGCTCAGCGACCCCCTCTCCCCCACCGGGGGAGAGGGTTGGGGTGAGGGGGCGGATTGCGCCGCAGCGCCTATCACCCTCACCCTCCCACACCGGCAGCGTGGGCCCCTCCCTCTCCCGCGGTGCGGGA
>DATCQF010000197.1:0-2186 GCA_036569735.1 Allostellaceae bacterium
CTGCCGCTGCTCGCGCCGATGAGCGAGGTCGCCGGGCGGATGTCGGTACAGGTCGGCGCCCATTGCCTGGAAAAGGAACAGGGCGGCATGGGCATCCTCCTGGGCGGCGTGCCCGGCGTCCCGGCGGCCAAGGTGGTGATCCTCGGCGGCGGGGTTTCCGGCACCAATGCGGCGCGCGTCGCGATGGGGATGGAGGCCTATGTCACGGTCATCGACCGCTCGCTGCCGCGGCTCTACGAGCTCGACCTGCAATTCGGCTCGCAGCTCCACACGCTGTTCTCGACGGTCGAGACGATCGAGCGCGAAGTCGCCGCCGCCGACCTGGTGATCGGCGCGGTGCTGGTGCCGGGCGGCGCCGCGCCGAAGCTGGTGAGCCGCGAGTTGGTGCGCATGATGAAGCCCGGCTCGGTCATCGTCGACATCTCGATCGACCAGGGTGGCTGCTTTGAAACCAGCCGCCCGACCACCCATGCCGCCCCGACCTTTATCGACGAGGGGGTCGTCCATTACTGCGTCACCAACATGCCGGGCGCGGTCGCGCGCACCTCCGCGGTGGCGCTCAACAACGCAACCTTGCCGTTCGTCCTGGCGATCGCCGAGCGCGGGTGGCGGCGCGCGCTGTCCGACGATCCCCATTTGCGCGACGGGCTCAATGCCTGCCGGGGCCGCGTGACCCACCCCGCGGTCGCGCACGATCTCGGGCTGCCCCTGACCGCGGCCGAGCGCGCCCTCTCGGATTAGCGTGGCCGATCGGTCACGCGGGCGGGCGAAGATGCCGCGCCGTGCGAATCTTTGGGTTGCCGTGGACTTGAGCACTCCCGCGCCGGTCCCTATGTGACCCGAGATGGCTCGCTCAGGGATCACGGCACCCTTCCAGGCGACCGCTTTTGCGGCGGCGGAGCCGGTGTCCGGCCTTGGGTCCGACCCGGTATTCGCGCGCGAAGCACCCTATGCGCATATCGACGGCGCCGCGATCGCCGCCGTCACCAACCTCTATCGCGAGGTGCTGCCGCCGGGCGGCGCGATCCTCGACGTGATGTCGGGCTGGGTTTCGCACCTGCCGCCCGAGGCGCATTATCGCCGCGTCGTCGGGGTCGGCACCGATCGGAATGCGCTGGCGGAAAACCCGTTTCTCGACGAGGGGCTGGTTCAGGACCTCAACCGCAACCCGATCCTGCCGTTCGCGACCGGCGAATTCGACGGTGCGACAATTTGCGCCGCGATCCAGCATCTGGCGCGCCCGGGCGAGGTGATCCGCGAGATCGCCCGCGTGCTGCGGCCGGGGGCGCCGTTGATCGTCACCTTCTCGAACCGTTGCGTCGCAACCAAGCCGATCGCCTGCTGGTGCCTGCTCGACGAGACCGGCCACCTGTGCCTCGTCGCGCAATATTTCGCCGAGGCCGGCAACTGGGCGGACATCCGCTGTCTCGACCGCACCCCGCCGGGCGGCGGCCAGCCGCTCTACGCGGTAATCGGGCACAGCCTCGGTGCGGTCCCCCCCGGCGCCAGCGACTGAGGCTTTATTTCCGTCCGGCGAAGCGCGGCGGTCATTCCTCCGGTAGCCCGGCCTTGCGCAGCCCGGCGACAAACGTGGCCTCATACAGAGCGCGGATTGCTGGCACCCCCCAATATCGGTGCGCGGCCCGCAAGCGAGCGAGGCTCGAATAACGATCGTCTGAGCTCAGCCTGCGGGCTTCAGCGAGTTCGGCAGAGGCGCGTTCGGCCTCGCCGTTTTGTAGGCGGCGGCGAGTAAGGTGTGGATGTCCGCGTGCGCCGGAGCAGCGGCGCGCGCCCGTTCGGACCAAGCGATCGCCTCATCGGTGCGCGATTGCAGCAGATGCACCGTCCCGATCTGATTATAGAAAAGGGCGATGATGGGATCACGGGGGCTGAGCCGGATGGCTTGCTCTACGAGCGGGATCGTCTGCAACAGCGATCCGGCTGGTGATCTCGTCCTGCAAGGCGAACAGGTCGCTCGTGTCGCGGTCGAACCGCTCGGCCCACAGATGCGCATCGGTTTCGGCATCGATCAGCTGGGCATTGACCCGAACCTGGTTGCCCGACCGACGGACGCTTCCTTCCAGCACATAGCGCACGCCAAGCTCGCGGCCGATCTGCTTCGCGTTGACCGGCTTGTCCTTATAAGTGAACGCGCTATTGCGGGAGACTACGAAACTGCCTTGGAT
>DATCQF010000198.1:0-5332 GCA_036569735.1 Allostellaceae bacterium
AGCTCCACCAGCGTTCCGGCTCGAGGTGATGCGCGAAGACCGGGTGCGCAATGATCGTGATCTGCGGCAGCGCCCGGCCGAATTCGAGGAGGCTGCGCCGCATGTGGTACCAGCTGGTGACGAGGCGCAGGCTCAGGTAGCCCTCCTCATGCATCCAGTTTGCGGTCTCCCGCGCATTGCCCAAGGTGTTCCCGGCCTCATGGCCGAGCGCAATACAGCACGAAGCGCGCTCCGCCGAGGGCCCGAGCGCGTGCAGCAACTCGTCGCGCTCGACCCGCTGATTGACCCCCGAGATGAACAGCTTCTTCGCGGTGCCCGCGGCGAACAGTTGAAGTCCGGTTTCGAGCCGCAGCCGGCCTCCGGTCAAGACGACGATCGCATCGGTCGGGAGCGCCGGGTCGCCCGCGATCGCCAGGCTACTCGCGACAAAAAACCCAAGACCTCCGAGCCACAGCCCAAACATGCCAAGTGCGATTAATCCCAGCCGGCGAATGAGGCGCGTCAACCGGCGCACCGTCTCTCACGGCATGCCGGCGAGCCGGCGCCGTACGGTGGCCCACGCGCTCGCCATCGCGATCAGCCCGGCGCCGAGCACGGCCCCGCCGAGGATCACCCACAGCCGCCAATCTCCGATCCCATTGGCTCCGATCCCACTGGCAGCGGCCCCACCGGCGGCGCCCGTCGCGCGGGGCGGTACCGGCGGCTGGACAAGAGAGCCGGCGTCGCCGAGCACGACGATCGTCAGGAGGACCGCCACGGCGCCGATGCCGCCGCCCACCAGCCCGAGTCGCAACGACCGGACCGCAAAGCGCCGGGCGATGGCGGAATCGGCGGCGCCGAGCGCGTGCAGCAGCCGGGCTGCCGATCGATCCGCCGTCAGCGCGGTGCGGACCGCGAACACCGCCGACGCCGCGACGAGGAGCAGCGCGACGGCGATGCCGCCCACGAGGATCCCCTCGATCCGGCGCGCCGCCGCGCCCATTCCCTTGGGCAATGGCAGCCGGTCGTCGAGCCGTGCATCCGGCACCACCGCGGCAAGGTGCGTTCGCAGCGCGGCAACATCGATCTCCCGCGTGGGGCCCGTACGCAGGTCGATCAATCGCGGCACCGGCAATGCGTCGAGCGGCACCGCGGGTCCGAGCCACGGTTCGAGGAGCCGCGCGGTTTCCGCCGGTTCGAGCAGATGCACCGATTCGATCCCGGCGGTTTGCCTGAGCAGGGCCAAGACCGTCTCGAGCCGGGCGTTCGAGGTCTCTGCCGGAACCTGCAAGGTCAAGGTCGTGGCCAGCACCTGCTCGGAGGCGCGCAGCGTGTCGTCAAGCGCGATCAGCCCTACCCCGCCGAGGGCGGCAAGATAGACCATCAGCGCGACAACCCAGGGCACGAATCGCGCGGATTCGTCCGGCCCCAGGGGGAGCTCGCGCCCGGCGCGGGCAGCCGGAGATCCGATCATTGGACCACGGCAGCTTCCGGGTCCACCAGCATCCCGTGATCCAGGTGGAAACGCCGATGCGCGAACCGGCCGGCAAAGGCGATGTCGTCGCTGGCGATCAACACCGTCGTCCCCAGGCTGTTGATCCGCTCGAAGAGGCGGACCAGCAACATCGCGGTCTCGTCGCCGCCATTTCCGGTGGGCTGATCGGCGATCAGGAGCTCGGGCCGCGCGATGATGGCGCGCGCGATGGCGACCAGCTGGCGCTCGCCGCCTGACAGCGTTCGGACGGGCGCATCGGCCCGCTCGGCCAGCCCGACCCACGCCAAGAGCTCGGCAACGTTGTCGCGAATCTGGCGTTCCGCAGCGCCGGCGATGCGCAGCGGCAGCGCCACATTGTCGCGCGCGCTCAATTCCTCGATCAGCCAGGCATCCTGAAAGACGATGCCGATGCGGCGGCGCAGTGCGGCCTGGGCATTGCGGTCGAGCGCGGCGCTAGCGGCACCGAACAGGGTCAGCCGGCCGTGCGACGGGCGCTCGGCGAGGGTGATGATCTTCAGCAGCGTGGTCTTGCCCGCGCCACTGGCGCCGGTCAGGAAATGGAACGCGCCGGGCTCCAGCGTCAGCGAGACGTCGGTGAGGACCGGCAAGCCGGCGCCGTAGCGCTTCCCGATATGCTCGAGCGTAACCACCACCATCTCCGCAGCCACTGCCGCGCGCAGCCACTGCCGCACGCCCACGTTTTGGGGGGCGACCTTGGCATAGACCGCGCGGGCACGTCCAGGTTTGGCGCTAGCGGTCGAGCGCCCCAAGGTGGGCGACCCGCGCTTCGATCCGATGCAGCAAACCGTCGCGAATCCCGAGCTCCTCCAGATGACGCACCGTGTTGGCGAGATAATCGCGCCCTGAGCCGCGCCCGCCGACCGCGGTCGCGAGCAGCCGCGCCGCCTCGTCGAGCGACAGGCGCCCGGCATAATCGGGCGAGGCGCGGCGCACGACACAGGCATGTGCCGCGATCTTGCCGTGCGGGGTGCGCACCACGACCGCGCGCATCCGGTAGACCTGCCCGGTCATCTCGCGGGCCCAGATCCGGTCGAGCGCCTCGCCGATCCGGCCGGGCGGCAGGCGATAGACGATGCCGCGGCACGAGCCGCCGCGGTCGAGCCCGAGCACCAGCCCCGGGCGCTCCGGCGTCCCGCGATAGTCGCGCGAATAGAGGCAGAAGCTGCGGTGGAAACCATGGAGAAAGCCCGGCCGCGCCTCGGCGAACGCGAATTCCGGGTTCCACATCAACGAGCCGTAGGCGAAGACCCAGACCGGCTCCGCGGCGTCGCGCAACGCCGCGATCGCCGCCGGCATCGGATCGACCGGGTAGATCGAGACGTAGCCGGGGGCCTCGCGTGGTTCGGCGGCTGTCATTACGACGCGTAAGATCGCCGGACGACCCTCGCGATGACAAGACCTCGCTTCCGGGCTGCTAGAAAAGCGGGGCTCCGAGCACCGCACCATGTGTTGCAGCTCCACCACTCGGCGGGTTGGATATGCCGCGCGACCGTGGGCGCTCAGGTGCCGCAAAGGATCGAACGGGTGGAGGGGCCGAAGTTGAATTTGGCGTCTCCGGCGGAGGTGGTCCAGAACCTTTGGTGATCGTCGCCTGAATAGAAGCCTCTGCCGGAGCGAGGCCGCATAACCCGTGGATGCTTTGGATTTTAGCGACCTCGTTGGAAACTACCAGATCGGCTGCGGACAGGCTCGGCAGGTTTTTGGTATAATCCAGCATGTACTTAAAATAGCTTTGCTGAAGCGCTATCTGGAAATTCGATATCGATGCATTAGCGTATATATCAGCATTAACGGTGGACTTTGCCCCGGTCACGAAAGTGGCGGCGCCTGACAGAGCATGAGCTGTAGCAAGAGGGGTGACCAACGCACCCACCCCGCTAAGCGCGGCGGCCAGGATATCGCCTGACGTATCAACGGTGTTCTTGGCCAGCACCAAACGGTTCAAGAACGACACACATTTTTGCTCGGATTCATAGACAACCCGACCGAGGAACTCTTTCTTATTGTCGAGATTTGCAGGTGAATTCAAGTCGTCAACTGTGATTGCGAGCGGGTCCGCACTAACCAAACTCTCGCTCTGCCTGAGCGCCGGCGCAAGTAAACTACAGCCGCTCAGCAAGCCGGCGAGGCTCAGTGCCACCGCAGCGCGCATAGGCCTCTCCCCCGATCCAACTTTTGGGATCGAGGATAACACGTGGACAGGGCACCGCGAGCGTTTTGTTGCATGCGAATGGGTCCGCCGAGAGGAGCCGTCGGGGGGCACGCCCTATGGTTCGGCGCTCGGTCGGCCCCGGTCTCTCGCCGAGCCGCAGCTCAGTCGTCCCACACCTGCTTTGGCATCGGCAGATCGGCGAAATCCTTGTCGTCGAGCGGCCGATCGGCGGCAATTCCCTGCATGCCGAGCAGCATGACCCATTGCCTGGTGTGCTGGCCGATATGCCAGGTCGCGCGCTCCATGACCTCGTGCAGCTTTTGCGGGCCGTAATAGGTCTCGACCGTCGCCTGCGCCGACTTGTCGGCGGCATCCTGCCACCAGCGGGCGACACGGGTGCGCACCCGGCGTCCGTAATCGGCCAGTGCCGCAGTCGATGCCATCTCCTCGGGCCGCGTCACCTCGCCGGCCAGACCGTGGCTGAAGAAGGTGCCGCCGGCCGCTTCGACAAACGCATCCGGAATGCGGAACATGTGGTGCGCGAGCCTGGCATAGCTGCGCGGGCGGTTCGGCGTCTGGGTTTCGAGCCGGTCGTCCGGCATCTGCGGGATCATCCGCAGCGCCGCCTCGATATAGCATTGCATCCGCTCGGCAAGCTGCGCCGGCGACAAAACCGGGCCGGCCCTTTCGTCGAGCTTCAGGAAGGCGACAACCTGCGCGATGTTCTGCGCAAACACGAATTCGTCGCCGCGCGACAATACCGGGATCGAACGGGCGCCAAGCCGCTGCAACTCGGCCCGGCCGGCCGCGTCTTCAAGCACATTGATCGATTGGAACTCGATCCCACGGACCGAGAGAAACTCCTTGAGTCTCAGGCAGCTGGTTCAGCCCGGCTGCCAGAACGCCATCAATGGCGCGGTCTCGGGCATCGTCGGATTCCTTTCCGCAACGGTCTTGCTTCCTCACTTAGGCATTCTGCCGCCGCGCCGTCAACCGGCCAAGCGGCGCACCTGATCCGCGCACTGGCGGGTCGAGCGGGCGCTCGCTATAACCCGGGGATGCGCCGTCCGACCCGTCTCGGCCTTGGATTTGCCGTCCTGCTGGTCGCCCTCTGCGGCGCCTACGGCGTCTATTGGTTTATCGCCGCCGGGCGCATCGAGGACGGCGTCGGCCTGTGGGCACAATCGCTGCGCCCGCAGAACCTCGATCTGTCGTGGCGCGCGATCCGGGTCGGCGGGTTTCCTTTTGTCTTCCGCGTCGAGCTCGACGAGGCGCGACTGCGCGACGGCGGGGGCAGCCCCGGCGGCGAAGTCCATGTGCCGCTCTTGTCGGGCAGCGCGCGCCCGTGGAACTTCCGGGTGTGGCAACTCGCGGCGCCGGAGGGGCTGAGCGCCACAGTGGGCCCGGCCGATCGACCTGTCGGGAGGCTGAGCGCGCGTGCGGCATTGGGCAGCGTTGCCGTCTCGAGCGACGGCGGCGCCGCGCTTTGGTTCGGCCTCAGTGAGCTGACCGCCGATCTGCAGGTCAGCCTTGCCGCGCGCGAAGCCGGCCTGTGGCTGACCCTGCCGTCACACCAGCCGCAGACCCATACCGAGCGCGGGGTTGCCGTCGCGCTCGATATCACCGGGCTGACCCTGCCCGTGGTGCCGGCGCCGCTGCGCAACCCGCTCGACGAGATCGCCGTC
>DATCQF010000199.1:0-4095 GCA_036569735.1 Allostellaceae bacterium
CTGCGCGACTCCTTCCGGCGCTGCGACATAGGTTCGAGGGGGCTGCAACCGCAGCAAATCAGCTTTCGAGAGGTGTTGTTCCACCGGCACCTCATGCTGCTGGTGAAACCATTCGGTTGCAGCGACCGTGACAATGGGCGCGATAAACGCCGTAGCCAGAAACGTTGCAAGCGCGGTTTGAGACATCTCCGTCTCCTGACGGTGTTGCGTCGCCTTTCTATTCCGGACTGCTATTTTCTGCCGGAAGGCTGAGGTCGTAGGGCGGCCGGTGCAGCCCGGCGGGCGAGATCGTGAAGATTTCGTAGCCCGTTTCGGTCACCCCGACGGTGTGCTCGAACTGCGCCGACAGCGAGCGGTCCTTGGTGACGGCGGTCCAGCCGTCGCTCAGGACCTTCACCTCGTAGCGCCCGAAATTGATCATCGGCTCGACGGTGAAGAACATCCCCGCACGCATCTCGGGGCCATCTTCGGGGCGGCCGTAATGCAGGATCGACGGGGCATCGTGGAACACCCGCCCGACCCCATGCCCGCAGAAATCGCGCACTACCGAATAGCGGTGGCTTTCGGCGTAGCGCTGGATCGCGTCGCCGATCGCGCCGATATGCACCCCGGGCCGCACCACGGCGATGCCCAGCATCATCGCATCGTAGGTCACGTCGACGAGCTTCTTCGCCTTGACGCCGATGCGCTCGCCGACAAAGAACATCCGGCTGGTATCACCGTGCCAGCCGTCGAGGATCGGGGTGACGTCGATGTTGAGAATGTCGCCGTCCAACAGCCGGCGGTCGCCCGGGATGCCGTGACACACGACGTGGTTGACCGAGGTGCAGATCGATTTCGGAAAGCCGCGATAATTGAGCGGCGCCGAGACCGCGTTGTGATCGACGACGAAGCCATGGCACAGCCGGTCGAGGTCGCCGGTGGTCACGCCGGGCCGGACGTAGGGGGTGATGAAATCGAGCGTCGCCGCGGCCAGTCTTCCCGCCCGGCGCATGCCCTCGAAGGCGTCGGGGCCGTGGAGCTTGATCTGCCCGCTGCGCGGAGCGCCGCCTGCCACGGCGAGGCCCGCCATCACGTCCTGCTGCATTACCGAGTGCTCTCTTTTGCCCACTCCCGGTGCGCCGGCTGTCGTCAGGTGGCGCCGCGCCCTCAGGTGATAATCCGATCCTTCGAGGCGGGCAACGGTTCGCCTGCCGCCCCCCTTGGGCCGCCTCCGATTGGAAGGTGGGAAGCCGGCCGCTCCGGGACAATCCTCGGCGCGCCGGTTGTGCCCTCTTGCGGCTTTGCCTATGAAGATACCTGACGAATGACGGCAGCAGCGAGGATCCGATGAACGAGGCCGGCCCGGCGCCCAAGACGGTTTCCGCATGCGTGCTGATCATCGGCAACGAGATCCTGTCCGGGCGGACCCAGGATGCAAACCTGGCGTTTCTCGCCCACGGTCTCAACGCAGCCGGCATCCGACTGCGCGAGGCGCGGGTCATTCCCGATATTGCGGAAACCATCATCGCCACGATCAACGAGGTTCGCCGCACCTTCGATTATGTCTTCACGACCGGGGGGATCGGCCCGACCCACGACGACATAACCTCGGCCTGCATCGCCCAGGCATTTGGGGTCAAGCTGATCGTCCACCCGGAGGCGAAGCGCATCCTCGAAAGCCACTACCCGCCGGGCGGCCTCAACGAGGCGCGGCTGCGCATGGCGCAAGTCCCCGAAGGCGCCGCTCTCCTGCCCAACCCGATCTCGCGCGCGCCCGGTTTCCGCATCGAGAACGTCTATGTGCTGCCCGGCGTGCCGCAGATCATGCAGGCGATCTTCAACGAGCTGCGGCACCGCCTCAAGGGCGGCGCGAAGGTTCTCAGCCGCAGCGTCAGCTGCACCCTCGGCGAGGGCACGATCGCGCAGGACCTCGCCGCGCTGCAGGACCGCTACCCCGATGTCGAAATCGGCTCGTACCCGTATTTCCGGCGCGGCGATTTCGGCGTCACGCTCGTCGTGCGCGGCACCGAGCCGGAGCGGATCGCCGCCGCGATCGAGGAATTGAAGACGCTGATCCGCACATTCGGCGGCGACCCGCACGAAGGATTGGCCGAGGACTGAGAGCGCAAAGGCCTGGGCCGGGCCGATACCGCGGACGTGGCGAAATGGTATACGCAGCAGACTTAAAATCTGCTTCCCGACAGGGAGTGGGGGTTCGAGTCCCCCCGTCCGCACCACGGCCTCCGGTATCGAGGCTAGTTCAGCTTTGACTTGAGCTGCTGGAGGAGGGCGGCCGCCTGGTGACGGGCGGTTCCTTCGGGGGCGCGGAGGATGAACTGTTCGAGCGCGTTGACCCCGGCGCGCATGTTGCCCTGGTGCGCGTGCAAGAGGCCCGCCTCGTGCCACAATCCGGCGAGGTCGGGCGCCAGCATCAGCATGGTCTCGACGACGCCCAGCGCGCGTTCGTGCCTGCCGGCCTGCAGGAGGCGCGATTTCAGGTTGTTCTGCAGCCGCAGCAGGACGTCGCGGTCGGCGACCGGGGCGTAATGCTCGGGCGACAGCTCGACTTCCTGGCCGGCCATCGCCTTTAGGAGTTCGCGCAGGGCCGCCGCATCGCACACCCGGCCGCCGTGAAACGGGTCGAGGATCAGCCGCTCGGCGCCTTCCGTCAGCCGCACCAGAAAATGCCCGGGAAACCCGAGGCCGACGCTGTCCCAGCCCTGCGCCCGCGCCGCATGCAGATAGAGGATGCCGAGCGCGACCGGCAGGCCTTTGCGGCGATCGACGACCCGCATCAGATTGGCGTTCTGCAGATCGTCGTAGGTCAATTCGTCGCCGGCATAGCCGTATTTCAGGAGGATGATCTCGTTCAATGCCTGGGCTCGCGCGGCGAGGTCGCCCTTTGCGCCGCTGTGCCGGCCGACATCGCGGGCGATCGCGCCGAGATGCTGGCGGTAGCGGGCGAGGCCGACGCGCGGCCGCTCGAACGAGGCGAGCGCCAGTGCAGCCTCGCCGATCGGCAGGATGGGCGAGGCGGCGCTGGCGAGCTCGCGCAGAAAGCGCGCGCATTGTTCCGGATCGAAGGCGTCGGGCAATTCGCTCATTGCGACGAGAGTGACATTACAGCTTCTGCACCTCGATCGGGGCCCGCGGCGCCGCATTGGGACCGTACGGCCCCGGATTGCCCGATGGGCCTTCCCCGGGCGCCGCCCCGGGTCCTGAGGGGATCGCGGCGACCGGTGCACCGCCGCGGATCTCGACATAGGAGACGACCCGCTGGACCCCGGGCACATAGCGCGCGATCCCGGTGGCGCGGTCAAGCTCGGCCTGGGATCGGGCTGAGCCGATCAGGTACACCGAACCGTTTGCGGTATCGATCGTATAGTTGACCGAGCGGACATCGGCGTCGACGACCATCTTCGAGCGCACCTGGGTGGTGATCCAGGCGTCTTTCGCATCGTCCCAGGCGGTTTCCGCCGACGCCACTTGAACCTCGTCATAGAGCGCGCGGACATCGTGGGTCCGGCCGGCGATCTGCCCCGCGGTGGCTTTCAGCTCCGGGGTGGCGACCCGGCCGATCAGCAGCACGCGGCCGCCATAGACCGTCGTGGTGACCCCGGCCTGGAGCTGCGGGTCGGCCTTGATCAGCTCCTTCTCGATATCGGTCTTGATGGCGAAGTCGTTCGTTGCGCCGTCGACGCCGCGTTCCTGCGCCGCGGCATAGCCGCCCCCGGCGGCCGCCGCGAGACCGCCGACGACGAGCGCTCCGGCGCAGCCGCCCAGGGCCAAGGGAAGCGCCAGGGAGAGCGCCATCGCACACGAAAACATTAAACCGGAGTGAAGCCGCGCCATGAATCCCCCCAAGGGCATTGGTGTCGCGCCCTATTGTGAGGTGTTCGGCGAACCGCGCCAAGAGCGCGGGCCAGGAGCGGGAGGCGGCGCGGATTTGCGCCCTCGCGCCGGTCTGGAACCCGGCCTGGCCGGGCCGATCCCGATCGGCGAACCGCCCGCAGCAACAAGGGCTTGGCATATGGCGGCGGCGGCGCGGGGGCAGGCGGGCGGCAAATCCGGTCAGTCTTCGATGCGCCAGGCATCCCTCAGATGCCGCGGCGG
>DATCQF010000200.1:0-1581 GCA_036569735.1 Allostellaceae bacterium
GCGACCGCCTGATACCGCGCAATCTCACGTCGAGTCGTCACGCGGGCCCGTGTTGCTTCCGACCCACACCCTTGCATCAAGATTAGCAGACTTATGGGTACAAAGCACATACGATGGAGTGCACGGGGCGAAGCTTTGTACTACGCGTACCCAAGAGAATTTTGCCGGCGCGCAAGAATTTATTTGCGGCGTCCGGGAACGATCACCAGTCTCTGCGGCGTTCTCTGGGAGGAAGGATATTCCTTCCGGAGGATTTTCACATGCGGCTATCGGCTTTGACTTTGATCGGTGCGCTCGGCTTGGCTGTTTCGTCGGTCACGGCGAGCGCTGCTCCGGCTGCCCCGGCCCTCGACATCCAGCACGGGACAAATATCGTGCAGGTGGCGGGCGGCTGCGGCTGGGGATTGCATCCCAACCGGTGGGGTCGCTGCATGCCCAATGGCTATGGTTATGCCCGCCCCCGTCCGTACTATCGCGGCGGGTATGGCGGTGGATGGAGATCGCCCAGCGACAATGTGGCCAATCAATTGAACGGGCGTCAGCTCGGGCGCAATTATTACGGCGGCATGTACCGCTAGCAGGCCCGAGGGTTCGGCCGGTCCGGACCTTCCGGCGGAGCGAATTGCGCGGGGATCATAGATCCGACCCCGCGCTTTCGCGCTGTCGGATCGCGCTGATCCTGTCCAATGTGCGCTGCGCCCGGTAGACGATCGGGTAGTCGACGAACTTGCCGTCGAGCTGGAACGCCGCGCTGCCCTCGGCTTCGGCTTTGGCGAACGCGGCGGCGACCCGCTCGGCAAAGGCGATTTCCGCCTCGCTTGGGGTAAAGACGCGGTTGACCACCGCGATCTGATCGGGGTGGATGCACATCTTGCCCTGGAAACCGAACCCGAGCGCGGTCCGCGCCGACGCGGCGAGCCCCTCCGAATCCGCCAGGTCGACCCACACCGTGTCGAGCGGAGCCTCGATCCCGGCGGCGCGCGAGGCGGTGACGATCGCGGCGCGGGCATGGCCGAGCTCGGCTTCGCCCCGGCTCCACACCATGTTGACGTCGAGGGTGAAGTCGCCGGCGCCAAAGGCGGCCCGCCTTACCCTTGTGCCGGCCCCGAGGATCGCGCCGAGCCGATCGAGCCCGCGCGCCGTCTCGATGATCGGGACGAGATCGATGCCGCCGTGCGGCAGGAGGCGCTCGCGCTCGAGTTGCGCCAGGAGCCAGTCGACCGTGGCGAGCCCGGCGGCGCTTTCGACCTTGGGCAGGATGATGCGGTCGAGACCCTTGTGCACGACCGCGACCAGATCGCCATAGCAGAACTCGGTGTCGACGGCGTTGACCCGGACATACAGGAGCCCCCGCCGGGGCCGGGCCGACGCCGCGGCGACGATGTCGCGCGTCGCCGTCTTTTCGGCCGTCGCGACCGCGTCTTCGAGGTCGAGAATTACCGCGTCGGCATCGAGCGACAGCGCCTTCTCGACCCGCCGCGCGTGGTTGCCCGGCGCGAACAGGAAACTGCGTAGCGGCTGAGCCGAAATTGCCATGGCGTGACCATCCTGCCGACAAGACCCGCAAGCATGGTCCAGAAC
>DATCQF010000201.1:0-2873 GCA_036569735.1 Allostellaceae bacterium
CGCACCCGCGGCGCGCGCGCCGCCAGTAAGAGGTCGCGGCACCGCGCCAGCGCGCCCTCGGTCGCCTCGTCGGCGAGCGCCGGGTGGTCGAGCCGGTTGAGGATCGTGTGGCCTTCCCAATTGCCTTGCGCCGTCACCTCGTAGAAGCGCTTGAAGAGGACCGCCTCGTCGCCCAGCACCGCGTCGACCTCAGCTTCGGACCAGACGTAGAATTTGCCTTCCTCGTGCTCGCTGTCGGCATCGAGGCTGCTGGCGAAGGCGCCGTATTCGTTGACCATCTCGCGTTCGAGCCAGCCAACCGTCTCGGCGATGCGCTGGGCGTAGAGCGGGTCGCGGGTTTCCTGCCAGACCAGCGTCAAAAGGCTGATCAACTCGGCGTTGTCGTAGAGCATCTTCTCGAAATGCGGCACCAGCCAGCGCGCATCGGTGGCGTAGCGCGCATACCCGCCGCCGAGATGGTCGTAGATGCCGCCCTGGCTGATCGTCGTCAGGGTACGCAGCACGGCATCGCGATAGGGTTCGAGGCGGGTGCGCTTCCAGGCGCGCCACAACAATTCGAAGATCCCGGCCTGGGGGAATTTGGGCGCGGTGCCGATGCCGCCGTTGAGCGGGTCAGTTTCGCGCAGCAGCCGCTCGGCGATGCGGTCGAGGAGCCCGGCGGAAATTTCGGGCGCAGTGCCGTCGCCTCGCTGCGACCCCCCAAGCTTGCGCAGCCCCTCGCGCAGCGCCGCGACGTTCTTGGCAATATCGTCCTGCTTGTCGCGATAGGCCGCGGCGATCGAAATCAGGATCTGCGGGAAGCCGGGCCGGCCCCAGCGCGGCTCGGGCGGGAAATAGGTGCCGCCCCAGAACGGCTCGCCCTCCGGGGTGAGGAACATCGTCAATGGCCAGCCGCCCTGCTCGCCCATCAGTGACAGCGCATTCATGTAGATCGTATCGAGATCGGGGCGCTCCTCGCGGTCGACCTTGATGGCGACGAAATTGTCGTTCATCAGCTCGGCGATCGCCGGATTCTCGAAGCTTTCATGGGCCATCACATGGCACCAGTGGCAGGCGGCATAGCCGATCGACAGGAGGATCGGCTTGTCGGCAGCCTTGGCGGCGGCCAGCGTTTCGGCGCTCCACGCCTGCCAATGGACCGGATTATCCTTGTGCTGCAGGAGGTAGGGGCTGGTTTCCTCGCCGAGACGGTTTTTTGCCATGACGATCTCCACGGGAACACATGCGCCTCGATCGGTTGTCGCGGCCGACTCGACGGAGTAGGGTTGCGCCGCTATCTTTGACACAGAACGGCGGTCGGCGTCAGAGGCTCCGCCAACACATTCCTAGGGGAGATTGCGAATGTCAGATGCGCCCGCCGACCCGCGCCTGTTCTACGACCGCCACATCTTCATGTGCAACAACGTGCGCCCCGAGGGCCATCCGCGCGGCTGCTGCATGGCACGCGCGGAGGCGGCCGGCGGCTTCGACAAATTGCGCGGCTATGCACGCGAGAAGGCGCGCCAGCTCGGCATCGAAAACGTGCGCTTCAATGCCGCCGGGTGCCTCGACCGCTGCGAGTTCGGCCCCAACATGGTGATCTATCCGGAAGGCGTATGGTACCGCTTCGAGTCGCAGGCGGACATCGACGAGATCCTCGAGACCCACCTGAAGAGCGGCGGCCGGGTCACGCGGCTGATGCTGCAGCCCGAACAACTGCCGCCGAAGCACTGAGAACCGGCGAACCAGCCGCCGACACGATCTACGCCCCGGCGACCGCGCCGGGGCGCGCCGCGATCGCGATCGTTCGCCTGTCCGGCCCGGATGCCGGGCCGGTGCTCCGGGCGCTCGCCGGAAAGCTGCCGGCGCCCCGGGTCGCGCGTCATGTCCGGCTGCGCGATCCGGCGACCGGCGAGGAGCTCGATGACGGGCTCGCGCTGTGGTTTCCGGGGCTGGGCAGCGTCACCGGCGAGGACGTCGCCGAACTGCACCTGCACGGCAGCCGCGCGGTCATCGCCGCAACGATGGCGGCGCTGCGGAGCCAGGGCCTGCGCCTCGCCGAGCCCGGCGAGTTCACCCGCCGCGCTTTTCTCAACGGCAAGCTCGACCTCCTCCAGTCCGAGGCGGTGGGCGACCTCGCCGCGGCCGAGACCGAGGTGCAGCGCCGCCAGGCCCTGCGCCAGCTCGACGGGCGGCTCGGCGAGCTCTACCGCGGCTGGGGCGACCGGCTCCTACGCCTCCTCGCCCATCTCGAAGCGGCGATCGATTTTCCCGACGAGGATCTGCCGCCCGAGATCGAGGCGCGGGTCGCCGCCGACACCGCCTCGCTCGCCGGCGAGATCGCGCGCCATCTCGCCGACGGCCATCGCGGCGAGCGCCTGCGCGACGGCATCGCGGTCGCGATCGTCGGGCCGCCGAACGCCGGGAAATCGAGCCTCCTCAACCAGCTGGCCCGGCGCGAGGCGGCGATCACCTCGCCGATCGCGGGGACGACGCGCGACGTCATCGAGGTGGCGATCGACCTCGCCGGCTATCCGGTCGTCCTCGCCGACACCGCGGGCCTGCGCGACAGCGCCGATCTGATCGAGCAGGAAGGGCTGCGCCGCGCCCTGGCGCGCGCCGAAGCCTCCGAGCTGCGCCTTTTCGTGTACGATTCCGGACGCCCCGAGGATGCGCAAGGCGCCGCCGCCTGGCCCGGGCCCGACACGCTCGTCGTCGCCAACAAGATCGACCTCCTCCCGCGGAGCCCCTCTCCCGCATCGCGGGAGAGGGTGGCCGCCGCGCAGCGGCGGACGGGTAAGGGTGCAGAGAGCCGAAAGGCGGCACGCCCCCTCACCCCAGCCCTCTCCCCCGGTGGGGGAGAGGGGGCAATCAGTGCCAGCCCTATCGGCGTC
>DATCQF010000202.1:0-2567 GCA_036569735.1 Allostellaceae bacterium
GAGCACCACGGCCAGTAGGGCGCAGGCCCTCGGCGCCACCCGCCGCGTGATCGATCTCAAGAACCGCACCATGTCCTTGCAGCCCCTCTTCGACGAGGACGCCCCCGGTCACGAGGGCATCGTTGGCTGGCCGCGCAGCGCGCCGCCCGGAGCCGCGATTCGGAGGAAACTTTTCCGAGCGGGAAGGTCCGGGCTTCGCGCCGCTCGGCCGAAGCCGCGCCGCCGCCCCCGCCCCACTCCAGCGCGGCTGCGGCGGCAACAACCAGTCGGGCGGACCCTACACCAAAGCCCGGCGAGGCGACAACTCGGGGCACTCCCGCCGGGCGCCGACCCATTGCGGCAAGCCGTCGCACGGGGAAAACCAGCCGGGATTCCGGGCGACAATCGACCCTACTGTCGATCCTGCCTTCCGCGACGGCGCTCGCGCGCCCATATTTCCGGCTGGAGCAACCGCAATCGCGTGCCCGGAGCCACAGATGACCAACCTCGCCGTGACCAACGACCTGTTTTTCGATCGCACCGGGATGGATCAGCGCCGGGTCGACACGATCCTGGGGCAGGCGCTGGCCGGGATGGATGACGGGGAGCTCTTCCTCGAATACAGCCAGTCGGAAAGCGTGGCGCTCGATGACGGCCGCATCAAGAGCGCCTCCTTCGACACCACCCAGGGCTTCGGCCTGCGCGCGGTTTCCGGGGAAGCGGCCGGCTATGCCCACGCCTCCGAAATCTCCGAGGCGGCGATCCGGCGCGCCGCGAGCGCGGTGCGGGCGGTCGCGAGCGGCCATGCGGGGTCGATCGCCGACCCGCCGCCGGGCACCAACCGCAGCCTCTACACCGATCTCAACCCGCTCGGCATCGTCGATCTCACGGCCAAGACGAAGCTCCTCACCGACATCGACGCCTATGCCCGCGGCCGCGACCCCCGGGTGCGCCAGGTCATGGCGTCGCTCTCCGGGGTCTGGCAGGCGGTGCAGATCATTCGCCCCGACGGAAGCCGCGCCTCCGATATCCGCCCCCTGGTGCGGCTCAACGTCGCAATCGTGGTCGGCGAGGGCGAGCGCATGGAAACCGGCTCGCACGGCGCCGGCGGGCGGGTCGCCTACGACTATTATCTCGACCCCATGCACTGGCAGGCGATGGTCGAGCAGGCGTTGCGTCAGGCGCTGGTCAATCTCGGCTCGGTGCCGGCGCCGGCCGGCGCGATGAGCGTGGTGTTGGGGCCCGGCTGGCCCGGGGTCATGCTGCACGAGGCCGTCGGGCACGGGCTCGAAGGCGATTTCAACCGCAAGAAGACCTCGGCGTTTTCCGGCATGATCGGCCAGCGCGTCGCGTCCAAGGGGGTCACCGTCGTCGATGACGGGACCCTGCCCGACCGCCGCGGCTCCCTGACCATCGACGACGAAGGCACCCCATCCGGCTATACCGTCCTCATCGAGGACGGCATTCTGAAGGGCTACATGCAGGACCGGCTCAATGCCCGCCTGATGGGCGCGGCGCCGACCGGCAACGGCCGGCGCGAGAGCTTTGCCCACGCGCCGATCCCGCGCATGACCAATACCTACATGCTGGCCGGCAGCCACGATCCGGCGGAGATCATAGGGTCGGTGAAGCGCGGGCTTTACGCGGTCAATTTCGGCGGCGGCAGCGTCGACATCACGTCTGGCAAGTTCGTCTTTTCCGCGTCGGAAGCCTATCTGATCGAGGACGGCAAGGTTGGCCCCGCGGTCAAGGGCGCGACCCTCATCGGCAACGGCCCCGACGCGGTGACCAAGATCACGATGATCGGCAACGACCTCCAGCTCGACGATGGGGTCGGGACCTGCGGCAAGGACGGCCAGGGCGTGCCCGTCGGGGTCGGCCAGCCGACCCTCAGGATGGACGGCCTGACCGTCGGCGGCACCGCGGCGTGATGACACGACGCGGGGCATTTGAGCCCCTCTCCCGCACCGCGGGAGAGGGTGCCCGAGGGCAATCCCCGGAACGGCCCGCAAGGGCCGGCCGTCCGGGGACGAGGGCGGGTGAGGGTCTCGCCGCGGCGCAAACCCTCACCCTCCCATGGCTGCGCCATGGGTTCCTCCCTCCCCCGCAATGCGGGAGAGGGGCTTAACCGGTCGACCGTTGCTCCTCCCGCGAATCCTTTTTTGTACGTTCCTCGCCGCGCTGCCGCTCACCGGCGCCAGCGCCTGCGATTTTGCCGCCGCGCCGTCGAGCCGCTGGTCGCTCGCCGCCGATAGCGGCGTCTGGTGGCTGAGGACGCCGTGCGGCGAGCGCTTCTACAGCCTCGGCGTCAATATCCTCGACGGCGGCTATCCCCAGCGCGAAGAGGGCGGCAAGCTCTATTACAGCTGGAAGTCGTTCGCGCCGACCCTCTCCGACTGGGTTGCCCAGACCCGTCAGAGGCTGGGCGGGTGGGGCTTCAACAGCGCCGGCGGCTGGTCGCTGCCGCCGCAGCAGCTGCAGGTTCCGGTGGTGATCAACCTCGAACTCGGCCGCGGCGCCAAATTCCACTGGTTCGACCCGTTCGCGCCGGAAACCGAGGCTCGGATGATGGCGCTCGCCCGCGAACT
>DATCQF010000203.1:0-4360 GCA_036569735.1 Allostellaceae bacterium
CAAGGGGCCAAAGGATGGTGGTGGCGCTGACGTTCATGAATCATTCCTGCCCGCGCCGGCGAGCCAGGCTTCGCAGCAGGCCCGCGCCATCGCGCGCACCCGGCCGATATAGGCGGCGCGCTCGGTGACGCTGATGACCCCGCGCGCGTCCAGGAGGTTGAACAGGTGGCTCGCCTTCAGGCACTGGTCGTAGGCCGGCAGCGCGATTCCCCGGGCGATCAGCGCCGCGCACTCGGCCTCGGCATCGCGGAAATGCTCGAACAGCTTTTCGGTGTTGGCGATTTCGAAATTGTAAGTGGAGAATTCACGCTCGGCGCGCTGGAACACCTGGCCGTAGGTGATGCGGCCGGCGCCGGCGCCGCCGTTGAAATCGAGGTCGTAGACGCTTTCCACCCCCTGCACATACATCGCCAGGCGTTCGAGCCCATAGGTCAGCTCGGTCGATACGGGATCGCACTCGAACCCACCGACCTGCTGGAAATAGGTGAACTGGCTGACCTCCATGCCGTCGAGCCAGACCTCCCAGCCGAGCCCCGAGGCGCCCAGCGTCGGGCTCTCCCAATCATCTTCGACAAAACGGATGTCGTGCCGCGCCGCATCGATGCCGAGCGCGGCCAGGCTTTTCAGGTAGAGCTCCTGGCTGTCCGCCGGCGCCGGTTTCAGGATCACCTGGAGCTGATAGTAATGCTGCAGCCGGTTGGGGTTTTCGCCATAGCGCCCGTCGGTCGGCCGGCGCGAGGGCTGGACATAGGCGGCGCGCCACGGCTCCGGCCCCAAGGCGCGCAGCGCCGTCGCCGGATGGAAGGTGCCGGCGCCGATTTCGACGTCATAGGGCTGCAGGATCACACAGCCCTCATCCGCCCAATAGCGCTGCAGCCGGAGGATCAGCGCCTGGAAGCTCGACCCGGGGGGACCGGACCTCATGTTGGGGCCTGCGCCATTGCGTCAGCGCGGTTGCGGGCAGCCCGGCTGGCCGCAGCCGCGCGCGCTCGCCGCGACATAGGCGCCGCAGGTTGGGCAGGCGGTCAAATCCTCGACTGCGGGCTGCGGCCCCGGCCCCGGCGAGGGCGCTTGCCGGCGCCGCACGATCGTAGGCGGCGCGCGGTTCAGCCAGCGCATGCCGTACCACACGGCGAAACCCAGCAGAACGATGAGGACAAGCTTTGGCAGCGCGATCATCGGTCAGGTTTATGGGAGGCCGGGCGGAGGGTCAATCCCCGGACGGCCGCCCGCGAGGGCGGGCGTTCCGGGGATCACAGGCCAAACCGCGCCCACAAGGCCCGCGCTTCGAGCCAGTCGAGGAACTCGGCGAAGGCCGCCGCCACCCCACCATGCGGCGCGCTCTCGACGCCGGGCCGCAACCGCGTCATCCACCAGCGCCGGCGCGCAGCGGCGATCGGCACGAGGCGCACCTTGTCGCCGAACCGCGCCCGCATCACCGAGCGCAGATCGCCGATGCCGTCGACGAGGCCGCGCGCCAAGGCCATCCGGCCGGTCAGTACCTCGCCGCTGAAGAGGGTCTCGTCGGCCGCATCGATCTTGCCGGCACGGCGGCGCCGGACATGCTCCTTGAAGGTTTCGTGGATATCCTGCTGCAGCGCCGTCAGACGCGCGACATCGGCGGGGTCCTCGGGCAGAAACGGATCGAGCAGCGCCTTGTTTTCCCCGGCGGTATGCAGGCGCCGCTCGATGCCAAAGCGCTCGATCAGCCGGTTGAGGCCAAAGCTCGAGGTGACCACCCCGATCGAGCCGACGAGCGATGCGTCCTCGGCGTAAACCTCGTCGCCCGCCAGCGCCAGCCAATATCCGCCCGACGCGGCGACATCCTCGGCAAAGGCAAAGACCGGTACGCTCTTTTCCTCGGCCAGCTGGCGGATGCGGCGGAACAGAAGCGCCGATTGCACCGGCGACCCGCCCGGCGAGTTGATCGCGATCGCAACCGCACCGAGGCGGCGGGCCGCGAACGCCTTGTCGAGCGCGCCGGCGTGGCTCGCCAGCGATACCGCGCCCCGCCACTGGCGCGGTCCGATGACGCCATCGAAGCGCACCACGGCAACCACCGGCGGCGGGTTGCGCAGCCGCTCGATCGGCAACAGCTTCAAGGCATCGCCCAAGGCATCGCGAAGGGTCATGTCGCGCTCAACATGGGGATTGCCGCGTCGCCGGACCAGGAGGCTTGGCCTACAGCGCCAGCGCCGCGGCGCCGCGCAGCACCGCCTCCGCCGCCTCGCTGAAGCGGCCGTCGATTTCGTGCAGGATGAGCCCGGGCAGGAGCCGCGCCGGGGTCGCGACCTGCGTCGTCGCCCGCACCAGGATGCGGCTCGCCGGCCGCCCCGCCATCGGCCACAGCGGGAAGATCGCGATGTCGCCGGCACGGCCGGCGAGGTGGCCGATGAGGGCGTCGATCCGGTCGGCGCGGTGGACAAAGCTGACCGTGCCCCTGCCGCGCACCATCGCCAGCGCAAACCGCACCCAATCGCCGAGATTGGCCTCGCCCTCGATCGTCGCCATCGCTTTCGAGGGGCTTCCCGCCGGGGTGCCGCGGCCGCGCTCGATATAGGGCGGGTTCGCCATGACGTGGTCGAACATGCCCGGGCTGAGCCGGGGAGGCGGCCGCAACAGATCGCCGGCGATCAGCGAAATGCGCGCGCTCATGCTGTTGAGCGCCGCATTCTCGACGGCAAGGCGCACCAGGTCGCGCTGCAATTCGAGCCCGATGATGCGGCACTGCGGGATCCGCGCGGCGAGGCATAATGTCGCCGCCCCGGCGCCGCAGCCGACATCGAGAACCAGCTGACCGGGCTCGGCCGGAACCGCGGCGGCGAGGAAAACCGGATCGATCGCAACCCGCGCGCCATCTGCCGGCTGCCTGAACCGGACGCGTCCGGCGAGGAGGCCGTCTTCGGTCGACGCGAGC
This sequence comes from Allostellaceae bacterium, assembly GCA_036569735.1. GTDB lineage: Bacteria > Pseudomonadota > Alphaproteobacteria > ATCC43930 > CGMCC-115725 > DATARH01. Next base: position 2,918 of record DATCQF010000203.1, read on the forward strand.
TCGGTTACGGCGGGCTCCGGGCCGGCGGGCTCGGTTGCCCCGGGGCCTGAATCCGGGGGCTCGCCCGAGGCGGGGTCCGGGTCGGGGGGCTCTGGCGTGATCAGCGCAGCTCCTTTTCCGCCGCGGCGATCAGCGCGCTGGCGCGGCGATGATCGCGTTCGGCGACCATCAGGCGGCGCGGGATCGCCCCGATGCTGCCTTCGACGAGGCTGGTATGATGATCGAGGACAAGGCTGTCGATGCCGGCCTCGCGCAGCCGGGCCTCGGCCCAGGACAGGCGGACGACGTTGTTGGTGCGCAGCAGCTCCTTCATCTTCCGCCCGGCAACCTCCAGCCAGCCTAGGCCGCCCTCGCATAGGGGGCACTTGACTTGTCCGGTCATTCTATGCTCGCTCGGCTTCAGGCGCGTCAAGCCAATGCGGGATTGCCCTGTCGAGCCTCAACCGGCCCGGCCAAGGCCGCCCGGCGCGCCATGGCAGCCGATAAGCGCAGGAGAACCTGGTGGCGCCGGTGACTGGGATCGACCGCAACCGCGAAGGGGCGCCAGCGTCCCTCGACCCGCTGTTCGCGCTGATCCGCGCCGACCTCGATCGCGTCAACCAGCTGATCGTGAGGCGTATGCACAGCCCGGTGGCGCTGATCCCACAGCTCGCCGGCCATATCGTGGCGGCCGGCGGCAAGCGTCTGCGCCCGATGCTGACCCTCGCTTCGGCGCGGCTGTGCGGCTACCGCGGCGAGCGCCACCTCGCGCTTGCGGCCGCCGTCGAGTTCATCCACACCGCGACATTGCTGCACGACGATGTCGTCGACGCGAGCGAACTGCGCCGCGGCCGCGACACCGCGAATGCCGTGTGGGGCAACAAATCGGCGGTGCTGGTCGGCGATTTCCTGTTTGCCCGGTCGTTCGAGCTCATGGTCGAGGACGGCTCGTTGCGCATCCTGGAAATCCTGTCGCACGCCGCGGCGGTCATTGCCGAGGGCGAGGTCGGGCAGCTGGTCACCGCCAACGACACGGCGACGACCGAGGCCGCCTACCTCGAAATCATCGAGGCGAAGACCGCCGCGCTGTTCGCGGCGGCGACGCGCATCGGAGCGGTCATCGCCGAACGCCCGCCGGCCGAGGAGGAGGCACTTGAGCGCTTTGGCCGCAATCTCGGCATCGCCTACCAGCTGATCGACGACATGCTCGATTTTTCGGCGCGCCAGAGCGAGCTCGGGAAGTCGGTCGGCGACGATTTCCGCGACGGCAAGACAACGCTGCCGATCCTCATTGCGTTTGCCCGCGGCGACCCGGAAGAGCGCGCCTTCTGGCGGCGCACCCTCGAAGAGGGCGACCAGGGCCCGGGCGACCTCGAACGCGCGATACGGCTGGTCGAGCGCAGCGGCGCCTCGGCCGAGACCCTGGCGCGGGCGCGCCTCTATGCCGCCGAGGCTGCCGAGGCG
>DATCQF010000204.1:0-6086 GCA_036569735.1 Allostellaceae bacterium
GGGGATCCTCGCCTTCGTCTTCGGCTGGTTCGCCTTCCGGAGTCGCGTCACCGGGGTCTATCTCTCGATCATCACCCAGGCGATGACCTATGCGCTGTGGCTCGCCTTCTTTAGGAACGACATGGGCTTTGGCGGCAATAACGGCCTCACGGATTTCAAGGACGTTATCGGCTTCGACCTGCATCAGCCGACGACCCGCCTCGGGCTCTATCTCGCCTCCGCGGTCGGGCTCGGCATCGCCTATCTGTTGTGCCGGGCGATCACCAATTCGAAGCTCGGCCGGGTGCTCCTGGCGCTGCGCGACGCGGAAAGCCGGGTGCGTTTTCTCGGTTATTCGGTGACCAACGCCAAGCTCTTCGTCTTCACCGTGTCGGCGGTGCTGGCCGGCATCGCCGGCGCGCTTTACGTGCCGCAAATCGGCATCATCAACCCGAGCGAGTTCTCGCCCGGCAACTCGATCGAGGTCGCGATCTGGGTATCGGTCGGCGGCCGCGGCACGCTGTCGGGAGCCATGTTGGGCGCGATCCTCGTCAATCTCGCCAAGACCTGGCTGACCAGCGCGGCTCCCGAGACCTGGCTTTTCGTGCTCGGCGGGCTCTTCGTCCTGACGACGCTGGTGTTCCCGCGCGGCGTCGTCGGTATCGTCCAACAGCTGCGCCGGCCGCGGCCGCATCCGGAAACGCCCGATGCGCCGGTCGCCGCACCGGTGGCCGCAAAGGAGCCGGCATGAGCGCGGGCAAGCTACCGCAGCCGGCGAGTGACGTTCTGCTCTATGTCAACGGCGTGACGGTCAGCTTTGACGGGTTCAAGGCCTTGAACGAATTGTCGCTGGTGGTCGAGGAGGGCGAACTGCGCACGATCATCGGCCCCAACGGCGCCGGCAAGACGACGATGATGGATGTCGTCACCGGCCGGACCCGGCCCGATTCGGGCGAGGTTTTCTTTCGCGGCAGCACCGACCTGACCCGGCTCGACGAGGCGGCCATCGCCAATCTCGGCATCGGGCGCAAGTTCCAGCGGCCGACGGTGTTCGAGAACCTGACCGTCTTCGATAACCTCGAACTCGCGCTTGCCGACAGCCGCGGCACCTGGCGCACCCTGTTTGCCCGCCTCAACTCCGAGCGGCGCGACCGTATCGCCGGGACCTTGGAGCGCATCGGGCTCGCCGAGCACAGGACAAAGCCGGCCGGCAATTTGAGCCACGGCCAGAAGCAATGGCTCGAGATCGGCATGCTGCTGATCCACGACCGCCAGCTCCTCCTGCTCGACGAGCCGGTCGCCGGGATGACCGACCGCGAGACCGAGGCGACCGCCGAATTGATCCGCAGCCTCGCGCTCGACCGCACGATCGTCGTCGTCGAGCACGACATGGCCTTTGTGCGCAGCCTCGCGGCCAAAGTCACGGTGCTGCACGAGGGCTCGGTCCTGGCGGAAGGCTCGGTCGAGCACGTGCAGAACCACCCGCGCGTCATCGAAGTCTATCTCGGGCGCTGAGCCATGCTGTCGGTTGAAGCGGTCGATCTCTACTACGGCGCCAGCCACACCTTGCGCGGGGTCAGCCTCACGGCGAAAAAGGGCGAGGTCACCTGCATCCTCGGCAGGAACGGGGTCGGCAAAACGAGCCTCCTGCGCGCGATCTTTGGCCTCAACCCGGTCCGTTCCGGCCATATAAGCTGGGAGGGCCGGGAGCTTACCCACCTGCCGCCGCACGAACGCGCCCGCGCCGGCCTCGCGCTGGTGCCGCAGGGCCGCGAAATCTTTCCCCGGCTTTCGGTGCTGGAGAACCTCGCCACCGGGTTTGCCACCCTGCCGCGCAGCCTGCGCCACATCCCGGACGACATCTTCACGCTGTTCCCGGTCTTGAAGGACATGCTCGGCCGGCGCGGCGGCGATCTGTCGGGCGGCCAGCAGCAGCAGCTGGCGATCGCTCGCGCCCTCGTCGCGCGGCCGCACCTGCTCATCCTCGACGAGCCGACCGAAGGGATTCAGCCCTCGATCATCAAGGATATCGGCCGGGTCATCGAACGCCTCGCCGGGCGCGGCGACATGGCGATCCTCCTCGTCGAGCAATATTTCGAGTTCGCCCGCGACCTCGCCCAGGCCTATGTCGTGATGCAGCGCGGCGAAGTCGTGCTCAGCGGCCGCCAGAGCGATATGGACGAAACTGCGGTGCGCGCCTACTTGACCGTATGAGCCAAGTCGCCGCCGCAGGTTGCCGATGGATGATGCACAGCACGATGTCATCGCGTTTCTGCGCGATCCCGCTTCCTATCCGCCCGCCGCCGGACCGGTGGAAATTATCGAGACGCATGCCTCGATCGTGTTTCTCGCGGGAAATCGCGCCTACAAGCTGAAGCGCGCCGTCAAATATCCCTATCTCGATTTTTCCACCATGGCGCGCCGGCGCTCCGCCTGCACCGCCGAGCTGATGCTCAACCGCCGCACCGCGCGGCAGCTCTATCTCGAAGTCAGGGCGATCAGCCGCCTCTCCGACGGCCGCCTGGTTTGGGGCCGCCCGCAAGGCGATCGCAGCAGCGACCAGCGCGCCGAGCCCGTAGATTTCGTCGTGGTGATGCAGCGCTTCGATCAATCCGATCTGCTGGAGAAAATGGCCGATTCCGGCGCGCTGTCGGCGCCGCTCCTCTATGCGCTGAGCGCCCATATCGCCGCATTTCACGAGAAGGCGGAGCCGCGCCTCGACCGGGGCGGCACCGCCGCGCTGGCGCAGCTGGTGGAGACCAATATCGGCTGCCTGCGCGCCAGCCGCTCGGCCGGCTTCGCCGCCGCGCAAATCGACCGCATCGAGGAGGGGATGCGCGGCGAACTGGCGCAACACGGGAGGCTCATCGACGAGCGGCGGGCGGCGGGAAAGGTGCGGCGCTGTCACGGCGACCTGCATCTGCGCAATATCTGTCTGGTCGACCGAAGACCGGTGCTGTTCGATTGCGTCGAATTTTCCGAAGACCTCGCCAGCATCGATGTCCTCTACGACCTCGCTTTCCTCTTGATGGACCTCAACCATCGCGGGCAGCAGGGGTTCGCCAACCTGGTCTTCAACCGCTACCTCGATCTGACCGGGGAGGATGGCGGGGTCGCCCTGATGCCGCTGTTTCTGGCGTTGCGGGCGGTGATCCGCGCGCATGTCACGGCGACCATGGCCGAGCATGGCTGGGGCTCGGGCGGTCCCGGCGATGCGTCTGCCGCCTTCGCCCAGGCGCGGCGCTATCTCGACGAGGCCGAGGCGGCGCTGATGCCGCTGCCGGCGCGGCTCGTCGCGGTGGGCGGCCTCAGCGGCAGCGGCAAATCGGTCCTCGCCGCCGGGCTTGCCGCCTCGCTCGGCCGGCAGCCCGGCGCGCGAATCCTGCGCAGCGACGTCCTGCGCAAGCTGCGCTTCGGCGCCGAACCGGAGACGAGTCTGCCGCCCGAGGCCTACACGCCTGAGGTTACCGCACAGGTCTACCGCGACCTGTGCACCAGGGCGGCGGTGGCGCTGCGCGCCGGCTATTCGGCGGTGATCGACGCGGTCGCGCTCGGGGAGGAGGAACGCCGCTCGTTTGCCGCGGTCGCCGCGGCGGCCGGCGTCGCGTTCACCGGGTTGTGGCTCGATGCGCCGGCCGAGACGATGCTGGCCCGCCTCGGCCGGCGGCGGGACGATGCGTCAGACGCCTCGGCCGCGGTGCTCAGCCTCCAGCTTTCGCTGGACCCGGGCGCGATCGAATGGATCCGCATCGATTCCGGCGGCGATCCGGACACCACGCTCGCCGCGGCGCGCCGGGCGATGATGCACTGACACCAAGGCTGGATGAAGATTTTGCGTCCTTCGAGACGCCGGCTGCGCCGGCTCCTCAGGATGACGACTTTCTTAATGCCATCAACAACAGACGTCATGCTGAGGAGCGGTCCGGCCACTGCCGGGCCGCGTCTCGAAGCACGCCGGGTGCCGAGGCAGCCCTGCGCTACTGCCGGGTGTATTTGACGACGCGGCGGGCGCGCGGCTCCCAGGCGCCGGGCTGCACGACGTAGAGATCCTTGTGCGAGTCGCACCAGATGCCGTGGCACGAGCGCATGATCGGACCGTCGCCCCAGGTCGCCAGGCGCTCGCCGTCGAGGTTGAGGATGCTGACCATCCCGGCATTGTGCTCGGGGACGTAGACGGTGTCGTCGTCGTCGACATAGAAAAACGCCACCCCGACCAGCTTGGTCGGCCATACGTTTAGCAGCTTGCCGCTCTGGTCGAACACCTGGACCCGGTCGTTCTCGCGGTCGGCGATGAGGACCCGGCCGCGGCTGTCGATCCACACCCCGTGCGGCAGGTTGAACTGGCCCGGCGCGGTGCCGGGCTCCCCCCACGAGAACAGGTATTTTGCATCGGCCGAGAATTTGTGAACGCGCGCGTTGCCGTAGCCGTCGGTGATGAACATCGAGCCGTCGGGGGCAAACGCGATGTCGGTCGGCAGGTTGAACGGGCCGCCGCCGTGCGTGACCTTCTTGTAGGCCTGCGAACTCCAATCCTCCACCGGCACGCCGGTCTCGGAGCGCGCGCCCTTCTCGCCGATGGTCTGCAGGAGCTTACCGTCGGTGGTGAATTTGTAGAACTGGTTGTGGTGCTCGTCGCACAGCCAGACCACATCCTTGCCGCCCTCCTGCACGACACGGATCGCGTGCGGGAACTTGAAGAGCCCGGCGCCCCACGACGACAGGAACTTGCCGTCGCGGTCGAAAATGACGATCGGGTGCGCGTCGTTGCGGTTGAAGCAATAGACCCGGTCCTGCGAGTCCACCGAGACCGCGCACGCCTTGACCTCGAGCCACTCCGGCGGCTGCTGCCACTCCTCGTTCACCCGATAGGTGTATTTGCCAGTGCCGACGATCGGATCCATTCGTTTTCTCCCCTCATTCTAAGCCGTCATTCCGGGGTGGCCCGCAGGGCCGAACCCGGAATCCAGGAACATAGGCCGGTGTGCATGGATTCCGGGTTCACCGCGATGCGGCGCCCCGGAATGACATGCCTATGCGTCGAGCTTGAAGTATTTGACCGCGTTGCCGGCCCACATCTTGGCCTTCTCATCGGCCGGGACGTTTTCGTAGATCTCGTCGATGATCGGACGCGAGTTCGGCCACTCGTTCTCGATATGCGGAAAATCGGTGGCGAACATGATGTGGTCGACCCCGACATGGTGGCGCATCTCGACCGCGACCCGCTCGTATTGCACGGTGAAATAGATGTTCTCGCGGACGTAGGTCGCCGGCAGCTCCTTCAGCGGCTTGAAGCCCAGCATCTCCTCGGCCCAGCCGATGTGGCGCTTGTACCAGAGGTCCATGTGCTCGAGCCAGAACGGGACCCAGCCGAGCCGCGTCTCGGCGAAGAACACCTTCAGCTTCGGAAAGCGCTCGAACACCCCCGACAGCACCAGTTGCGCCATGCCAACGGACGGCGGCAGCCCGAAATTGACCAGCCATTCGAGGAACGGCCGCCTGAGGCGCGCCATCACCACCGGGTCTTCCTTTGGGTAAATCATCGTCGGCTGGTTCGCGCGGGCGCCGGTGCGGTAGAGCTGGACATGCACGGTGACCGGCATGTCGAGATCAATGGCGGCGGCCCAGAACCTGTCGTCCTCCGGTGTCGGATAGCCCTTGCCGCTGGGCAGGCCGCCGAGCAGGATGCCCTTCAACCCGAGCTTTTTGCAGTGCTTCATCTCGGCGATCGCATCGTCGACATTGGTGATCGGGATGACCCCCATGCCGATGAGGCGGTCGCGCGCCACCGCGCAATATTCCTCGCCCAGCCAGTCGTTGTAGCCGCGGATCACGGCCTTGTAGACCTCGTCATGCGCGATGTTGCGCCAGAAAACCGGGCCCGCGACCATCGCGGCGAACAGGACCTCGGCGTCCATGCCGTCCTCGTCCTGCTCCTTGACGCGCTGCTCCGGGCTCCCGGTGCCGGCCGCGTCGGCGACCTTGAGCCCGAACGGCGTCCAGGTGCCCTCCGCGCGTCCGGCGCGCAGGTCGAGGAAATTGGCTTCGAGGAGCGGCTGCCCCTCGATCATCAACGCGTCGCCCCCATCCGGCAGGTGCACGGTATGCGG
>DATCQF010000205.1:0-8449 GCA_036569735.1 Allostellaceae bacterium
GGCGACATCGTCGGATTTGCCCTCGCCGGCCCGGTGATAGAGGTTATGGCTGATCGTCGCATAGCCGTGATGCGCGAGCTTCCGGGTCGTCTCGCGGTACCATTCGTCCCACCCCGGCGCATGATGCATCAGCACCATCCCCGGGAAGGGGCCCGCCCCCAGCGGCCGCGCGACATAGGCCGAGATCGTCTCGTTCTTGTCGCCGTGGATCGCAATGGTCTCCGCAATCATCCCTTCGTAGGCCATCCTCGTTCCCTCCTCGTCGATCAAGGCGGGCCGCCCAAAAGCCGCCCGTTCCTTGCCGCAATGGTTAGCGCAGACGCGAGCCTGGGTCCATCCCCAGGTACACCCGCCCGCCGATCGGGTACCACTCCGGCGCGATCGTCACCGTCTGGCCGACGACGTGCAGGTCGCGCCAGCACTCGGCCAGCCGGCTCTCGCGCTTGAACGAGGTGCTGCCGCCGTGCCGGTACACGAGGTCCATCGCCTCGCGCGCGCAGTCGGCGGCATGGGTCGAGGCCAGGCGGCAGCGGGCGCGCTGCTCGAGAGTGGTCTCCTTGCCGGCTGCGACCGTGTTCCACAGCTCGGTGATCATCGCGCTGCGGTAGGCGCGCCCGGCGTTGAGGATCGCATCGGCCCGCCCTACAGCGTCCTGAACCTGAGGATTTTCGCGCAGCAGGCCGGCGGGACGACCGCGCGGCTGCTTGCCGCCGGCCAGCTCGATCAATGCGTCGATGCCGGCCCGCGCGATGCCGGTGATGACCGCGCTGTGATGCGGCCCGACCCAGCACTGCACCGGCAGGGAATAGGTGGTCCCGGGCCAGCGCTCCCACTGGTTGTCAAGCGGGATACCGGCATGCGGCATCGTCCGCCGCTCCGGCAGGAAGACATCCTCGACGGTCCAGTCGAAGCTGCCGGTGCCGCGCAACCCGGCGACGTCCCAGCTGCCGGGGACGATCTCGGTCTCGGCCCGCGGGAAAACCCCGCGCCAGTACAGGGAGCCGTCGGGGTGGCGGCGCGGCTCGCCGCCGTCGAGCACCTGGAAGCTGCCGAGCATCCAGGAGGCCTGCAGACAGCCGCTGCCAAAGCTCCAGCGCCCGGTGACACGGTAGCCGCCGGCGACGGGCACCGCCTGCCCGCCGCCGGGCACCGCAGTGCCGGCGAGGGGACTGTCGCCGCCGTGCCCGTAAATCTCCTGGACGCCCTCGTCCGGCAAGCCGAGCGTGACAAGCTGGCCGATGCTGTTGTTGGCAAGGTTCCAGCCGACCGAGCCGGCGCCCTCGGCCAAGAGCTCGACGACGCGCAGATAGGTCAAGGGATCGGCCCCGAGCCCGCCGAGCGAGCGCGGGATCACCATCCGGTAGAAGCCGGCGGCGTGCAACCGCTCGACCAAGGCCGGCGGGAAGCGCTGCTCGCGCTCGATCTCGTCATGATATTCGCGGAGCAAGGGGCGCAGGGCGAACGCCGCCTGCACCACGGGCTGCGCGTCGATATCTACCGGTAAGCGCGTATCCTCGGCCATCGTGTACACTGTCTCCTGCTGCCCGCGCCTGGGCCCGCTGCCCACCGAATATACCAGCGGCACCCGAACGCCAACGTACATTTCTACCGGGAATGCGAGCGCTTCTGCGCGTTCATCGTTGCGACATCCTCCAGCTTAATCCTTGACAAGCGCGGCCCGGCATTCCGTAAGGTGGCGGGAATATGTCCGCTCAACCGGGGGAGGCTTCGATGACGCTGCGCGGGCTCACGCGCATTGCCTGTGCGGTGCTGGCGGCGGCAGCGCTGCTGGTCCCGGCCACGGTTGGTGCCCAGGACGCCAAGAAGACGATCAAGATCGGCGTGGTCTACGACCTGACGGGACCCTTTGCCGGCGGCGGGTCGGATCTGCAATACCTCGGCGCCAAGATCATCATCGACTGGTTCAATGCAAAGGGTGGCATTGAGGGCTACAAGGTCGAGGCCGTCTACGCCGATGCGCAGAGCAAGCCCGATGTCGCGATCAACGAGGCGGTGCGCCTCATTGAGCAGGAAAAGGTCGACATGCTGCTCGGCTTCTACTCGTCGGCCGAGTGCGTGCCGGCGGCGGCGCGGATCGAGCAGTTCAAGAAGTTCATGTGGATCACCACCTGCATCGCCTCCCCCGTGCTGGAGGGGCGCAATCTGCAATACGTCTTCCGGCCGCAGCCTTTCGGGTCGCAATGGGGCCTCACCTCGACCGCGATGGTCGCGGAGTACTCGAAGGCGCAGCTCGGCAAGGACCCGAAGGATCTGCGGGTCGCGATCATCCACGAAGACGGGGCCTACGGCACCGATGTCGCCAAAGGCAACGCCGAGGGCGCGAAGAAGGCCGGGTTCCAGGTCGTCCTCAACGAGGGCTATTCGGCCGCGGCGCCGGATTTGTCCTCGCTCGTCACCAAATTGAAGCGCGGCAAGCCGGACGTGATTTTCCATACCGGCTACAACCCGGACATCACGCTGTTTCTGCGCCAATCGCGCGAACTCGGGCTCAAATTCTCGGCCCTCGTAGGCCAGGGCGCCGGTTACGGGGTCTATACCAAGCTCAAGGAGACCGTCGGCAACGACGCCAATTATTTTTACAACGTCGATCCGATATCGATCTGGCAGACCAATCCCAAGGCGCTGAAGCCCGAGTTGCTGCCGATCATCAAGGAGGTGGGCGAGGCCTACATGAAGGCCAAGCCCGATACGACGATCAAGTCGGCGCATGTCGGCATGTCGGCGTCGAACACCTATGTGTTCCTCACCGACGTGCTGCCGCGCGCGATCAAGAAGTATGGCGGCGTCACCTCGGACGCGCTGCGCCAGGCGGCGCTCGACACCGACCTGCCGGACGGGTCGACGATGCTCGGCTTCGGCATCAAGTTCGAGACCCCGGGGATGGCGATGGCCGGCCAGAACGATCGCGCCTACCCGGTGATCGTGCAATACGTCGACGACAAGAGCTATGTGGTCTGGCCAAAGGCCCAGCAGGAGCGGGAGCCCGTGCTCAAACTGCCACCCAGCTCGCCCTACGCCGATAAGTGACCGGGCGTCCGTGCTCGAAGTAACCGGGCTCTGCAAGCGCTTTGGCGGGTTCACCGCGGTCAGCGATGTGTCGTTCCGCGTCGCCGAGGGTGAGATCCTCGGCCTCATCGGGCCGAACGGCTCGGGCAAGAGCACGATCTTCAACATGCTGTCTGGCACCTTGGTGCCGAGCGCCGGGTCGATCCGCTTTCACGGCCGCGAGATCGCCGGCCGCCCGCCGCACCGCATCATCAACCAGGGGATCGGCCGCACCTTCCAGATCCCGCGGCCGTTCCGGCGGCTGTCGTTGGTCGACAACGTCGTCCTCGCCGGGTATTACGGCCAGGGGCGGCATTCGCGCGCCCGCGCCTTCGAGGCGGCGGAAAGGGCGCTGGCGCTGGTTGGGCTGCCGTGCGACCGCACCCTTCCGGTGGCCGGGCTCGGCGCCGCCGGGCTCAAAAAGCTCGAACTCGCCAAGGCGATCGCCACCGGGCCGAGCCTCCTCCTCGCCGATGAAAGCCTCGGCGGGCTCGACGACACCGAGATGGATCAGGCGGCCGACATGCTGCGCCGCATCCGCCGCGAACTCGGCATCACGATCATCTGGGTCGAGCACATCATGGGCGTCCTGATGCGCGTCGTCGACCGGGTCATGGTGCTCGATCACGGCGAGAAGATCGCCGAAGGCCTGCCGGCCGAGGTGGCCGCCGACCCGCGGGTGATCGAGGTTTATCTCGGAACCGACGCCGTCGCCGTGCAGGCGGCCGCAGTTCGCGCCTGAGCCGGAGGGGCTCATGCCGGGCGGGCTCATGCTGGAAATCGGCGCGGTCGATGCCGGCTATAGCGGGTTCCAGGCCTTGTTCGGCGTGTCGCTCGAGGTCGGCGCCGGCGAAGCGGTCGCAGTGATCGGCCCCAACGGCGCCGGCAAGACGACGCTGATGCGGGTGATCTCCGGGCTGATCCGGCCCAATCGCGGAAGGATCAGCTTCGAGGGCGTCGATCTGTTGGCGACGCCCGCGCACCGGATCGTCGATCTCGGCATCGCCCACGTGCCGGAAAACCGCAGATTGTTTCCGCGCATGACGGTCGAGGACAATCTGCGCATGGGCGCGTACATGCCGCGGGCGCGCGCCAGATTCCGCCAGCGCCTCGAATTCGTCTACGAATTGTTTCCCCGGCTCAACGAGCGGCGGCGCCAGTTTGCCGGGACCCTCTCGGGCGGCGAGCAGCAGATGTGCGCGATCGGCCGGGCGCTGATGTCGGAGCCCAAGCTCCTGTTGCTCGACGAACCCTCCGCCGGCCTCGCGCCGGTTATCGTTCAGCAGGTATTCGCCCTCGTCGAGCGCATCCGGGTGAGCGGCCTCACCGTCTTGATCGTCGAGCAGAATGTCCGGCAAGTCTTGCGCGTGGTCGATCGCGCCTACCTCCTCGAGGCCGGCTCGATCCGTTCGAGCGGTCCCGCCGCCGAACTCCTGGCGAGCGCCGCCATCCAGGAAGCCTATCTCGGCGTCTAAGCAATGATACAACACACAAAACGCCGTCATCCCGGCGAACGCGGGAATCCAGGGGACAATCTCCGAACGATTGCCCTGGACCCCCGCTTTCGCGGCAGGGCAATAGCATTTGAAAGCCCTCCCCCATCAAGGGGGAGGGAGTGAGCAGGCCAAATGCGATTGCCCTGGCTTTCGCGGGGGTGACGATGATCTCTCGTATTCTTAATTAGGAAACAAATGTTCGGCATCTTCGACATCTATCTATTGGAAGCCTTTCTCAACGGCGTCCTGCTCGGCGGCGTGTTCGCCCTGCTGGCGCTCGGGCTCAACCTGATCTTCGGCGTCATCGACGTGGTGTGGATCTGCTATGCCGAGCTGATCATGCTCGGGATGTACGGCATGTATTTCCTCTACGTGACCTATCACCTGCCGTTCGTTGTTGCCGCGCTGATCTGCATTGCCGGGGTCGGTGGGCTGGGCGTCGTGCTGCATCTGGTGGTGATCCAGCCGTTGCTCGGAGGCGCGCCGATCAATCAGCTGCTCGCGACCGGCGGCGTCCTGTTTTTTCTGCAAAGCGCCGCGACGGTGATGTTCGGCATCGACTTCCGCAATCTCGGCATCCGCCTGCCGGTGCTGCAGCTCGCCGACATGTTCATCAGCTATGCCCGGCTGCTGGCATTCGGCGTCGCGTTGGCCGGCATGGTTGCGCTCTATCTGTTTCTCGCCCGCTCCTATACCGGCGTCGCGATCCGGGCGATCGCACAGGACCGCCAGATCATGCCGCTGATGGGGGTCGACACGCGGCGCATCTACATCGTCACCTCGGCGATCGGCGGCGCGCTCGCCGGGCTCGCCTCGTGTCTCCTCGTCCTGCAATACGACGTACAGCCGTTTGTCGGGCTGACCTTCGGCCCGATCACCTTTCTGATTTGCGTGCTCGGCGGGCTCGGCAACATGGTCGGCGGGTTTGTCGCCGCGTTCCTGTTCGCCGAGATCATCTCGGTCTCCGGCCTCTATCTCGACCTCGAATGGGGCTATGTGTTCGCCTTCGGGTTTTTCGTGGTGCTGATGTTTTTCCGCCCGCAGGGCCTGCTGGCCCGCCGTACATGAACCGCGCGCTTCCCTGGATCGCCGCGGCAGTGGGGCTGACAGCGCTGCCGTTTGTCTATCACGCGGCCTACCCGCTCCATATCCTGGTGCTCGTCCTGATCTGGTCGTTTGTCTACACCTCGTGGTCGGTGATGGGCTGTTTCGGCCTCGTGTCGCTCGGCCATGGCGGGTTCATGGGGATCGGCGCCTATGTCACCGCGCTTCTATGGAACCATTACCACCTGACCCCATGGCTCGGCATACCGCTGGCGATGCTGACGGCCGGCGTGGTGGCGGTGCTGATCGGGTATCCGTGCTTCCGCTTTCGCATCATCGGGCACAATTTCGCGCTTCTGACCTTGGCGCTGAGCGCTATCGTGCTGCAGATCATCACCGCGACGCGCGAGTTTACCGGCGGTTCGCTCGGCTACACGCCCGAGCGCTACGAAGGCGGCAGCTCGATTTACGCCGTGCAATTCCTCGACAAGACGACCTGGTACCTGATCGCGCTCGGGGTCTGCGCCGCCGGAGTTTGGATCCGCTATCGCATCGACCGCAGCATGCTGCGCTATGCGCTGGAGGCGATCGCCGAGGACGAGGATGCCGCCGCCGCCGCCGGGGTGCACGTGACCGCAGAGAAACTGAAGATCACCGTGTTGAGCGCAATGATGACCGCCTTTGCCGGCGCGCTTTATTGCCAGTACCAGATGTTCATCTCGCCCGACACGGTGAGCGGCGTCGCGGTGTCGCTGCAGATGGTGTTCGCCGCGGTCGTCGGCGGCCTCTACGTGCCGCTCGGGCCCACGATCGGCGCGGCGATCACCATTCTCCTGACCGAGTGGCTGCGCGTCTGGTTCGGGACCGCCGCGATCGGCTGGGATAACGTCGTCTACGGCACGCTGCTGGTGGTCTTCATCATCTTCCTGCCGCAAGGCCTCCTCGGTTCGCTGCTGGCGCGGCTGAGGCCGGTCCTGGCCCGGTAAGGCACTCTCCGGGAGTAATTCAATCCGACGCAATGGTCGCTGCCGCCCCCTTCGCGCCCGACCGCGCCGGCGCGGTCAGCTCGGCATCGATCTCGTCGATCGTGCGGCCGCGCGTCTCCATCGCGATGAACGCGAAGGCGATGGCGCCGAGCACGTACCACGAGGCGAAATAGGCAAACCCCGGGACCAATGCGTCAAGCGTCGCTTGCGGCTTGACGTAGTTCGACGAGCCGGCGATCAGCGCGAGCCCGGCCGGACCGATGAACTTGCCGAGATTGCCGACGCCATAGACGAGCCCCATGCCGCTGCCGCGCAGCCGCGCCGGCCATAGTTCGCCCATGTAGGGCCCGACGATAGAGTAGTTGCCGCTGCCGAAAAAGCTCTGCAAGAGGATCATCAGGAAGAACATCGACAGGCCGCCAATGAACACACTGTGCAGATAGCCCGCCATGAACATAAAGAACGCCGCGGTCAGGCAGCTGAAGATGCCCGAGGCCCGGCGCCCCCAGGCATCGGAAATCCACGAGCAGAAGAACCGGCCGGCGATCGCCGCCAGGCTGATCCAGATCACCAACTGGGAGGCCTGGGGCGGGGTGATCTTGAGCACCATGACAAAAAGCGTCACCTGCCACAGGGCGAGCGCGACCCCGCCGGTCTGCGTCAAGCCAACCAGGCAGCCGGCGATGATGCTGCGCGGATAGCGGAAGAGTTCGATCCACCGGGTCCGCTCGACGGGCGGCGGAACCGCCGGCAGGATGATCTCGCGCGGATCGATCATCAGCGCCCAGGCGAGCGACTGGCGCGCCTCTTCGAGGCGACCGCGGCGCAAGAGCCAGTGCGGCGATTCGGGAACAAAGGCGCGGATGTAGAGGGTCAGAAAGGCCGGCAGCAATCCGACGGCGAAGAGGCCGCGCCAGCCGATATAGGGCGTCGCATAGGCCCCCAGCAACGCACCCAGGAGAAAGCCCGCCGGCAGCATCGTGGTGGTGAGACCGGTGATCCAGCCGCGTTTCTGAGAGCCGGTGAATTCCTGCATCAGGGTGATGTCGACCGAATACAAGCCGGTCACGCCGAAACCGACGACAAAGCGGCAGACCAGGAGGTAGATCCAGGCGCCGTGCGGGGTCAGCGCCATCGCGCCGGTGGCGACCGAGACGTTCAGCACGCTGGCGATCAGCGCGGTGCGGCGGCCGACCTTGTCGGCGAGCCAGCCATAGAACAAGGAGCCGAACGGAGCGCTGACCCCCGAGGCGAGCAGGATCGCTCCCGACTGGCCGTAAGTCAGCTGCCAGTCGTTGACGATGAAGGCCAGCACAAAGCCGATCAGCAGAAAATCGAAAAAATCGAGCATGTCGCCGAGCGTCGCGGCGCCGGCGATCAGCCATTGGTTCTTGGTCAATTTGGTTTGTTGTTCGAGCAACTGCAGCATTGGCGACCTCCCGCGAAATCAGTGGAACTCCCCGTTCGGCGTGGCGATCGTGCCCGCCTCAGCGGCTTGCGCCGTGCCGGGCGAGTCCGGCGACGCGCACTGAACGCGGGTGATCTGCAGGTGCGGTACCTGCGCCGCGGCAGCGATCAGGTTGAGGATCAGGAGTCCAATCATGATGACCATCAGGATCGGATTGAGCTGGGCCGCAGCACGGTCAAGCCGCCGGAACAGCCTTTCGGGCGAAAAGCCCCCACGAGGGCTCGGCGTGAACATGATTGGCCCCGCCCCGCGTCCCTAGCCGAGCAGCGCGCTCGGCCGGCTTGCCCGCGTCTGCATCAAATCCTCCCTTGCGGTGGGCCGCCCGCGCGTTCGCGCCGGCCAAACGCCAGTGCGGCACTGCTCCCCTGCCTCGATCGGGATTGGGCCGG
>DATCQF010000206.1:0-2654 GCA_036569735.1 Allostellaceae bacterium
CGCCGATGCTGGGGCCGGTCAAGCGGGCGGCGACCGCGGCAAAGCTGCTGATTCCGACGAGCCGCGCCCCGACCGCGAGCGCTATGCCATGCGCGGCGGCAAGGCCCACCCTGATCCCGGTAAACCCGCCCGGCCCGATCGCGGCGGCGACAGCGTCGAGTTGCGCCGGCGCTAGCCCGGCTTCCTGCATCACCCGCTCGATCATCGGGAACAGCACCTCGGCATGGCCGTGGCGCAACCCAAGGCGTTCCGCCGCCAGCACGAGGCCGCCCCGCGCGACCGCCGCCGAGCAGGCCGATCCGGCGGTTTCGATCGCGAGCAAGGTCAGCGGGCGCCGCTCGGAGCGGGGTTGGATCATGCCGCCCGATATCGTCACAGGATGTTGCACGCCTCGGCGGTTCCGGGTCGCACCTGATGCGGCGCAGGCTGCGAATCGTCGCCGTAGCCGAGCGCGCACAGAAAGTTCGCCGCGACGGCGCCCCCGGAGAAAAACGCGGCGTCGACGACTCCGGCATCAAAATCCCAGATCGGCCCGCAATCGAGCCCGAGCGCGCGGGAAGCGAGGATCAGATAGGCTGCCTGCAGCGCCGCGTCGCGCCGCGCGGCCTGCCGATCGTGGCCGGGGCCCGGGTCGGGATCGGGTTCGGGCTCCAGCGGATAGCCGACGATCGCGGCAACCGGGGCGCTCATGATCACGGCGCGTTGCGGCGCCGCGACGGCCGGGCCGAGGCGCGCCTTGGCTTCTTCCGACCTGACGAAGAGGAGGCGTGCCGGGCGACCCAGGCCGCTCGTCGGCCCGAGCTTTACCAGTTCCCAAAGCGCGCGCAGCATCGTGTCGCTGACCGGCCGGGAGAGCCAGACATGCTGGCTGCGCGCCGCGCGGAACAGCGTATCGAGCGCCTCGTCATTGACGATGCGGTGCATTTTCGTCCCTGGCCCCGCCCCTGCCGCCTTCCCTGGCCTCGCCTATGGCCGCCAGCCCATGGCCCCCGGCGTCTCGGCGCGGCGCCGATCAGACGGCGCGCACCTCGACGACTTCGGGGATGTAATGCCGCAGCATGTTCTCGATGCCCGCCTTGAGGGTGGCGGTCGAACTGGGGCATCCCGAACACGAGCCCTGCATGTGCAGATAGACGACGCCGTCCGCGAAATCCTCGAAGGTGATGTCGCCGCCATCCATCGCCACCGCCGGGCGCACCCGGGTTTCCAGGAGCTCCTTGATCTGCGAGACGATCTCGTCATCCTCTTCGGCGGCATCGCCCGGCGCCTCGCTCGGCCCGCCGATGACGACCGGCCGCCCGGCGGTAAAATGTTCCATGATCGCGGCGAGCACCGCCGGCTTCAGCTGATGCCACTCGCTGTCGCCGTTCTTCGTCACGGTGATGAAATCGGTGCCGAGAAACACCCCGCTGACTTCGGGAAGCTGGAACAGGTGCTCGGCGAGCGGCGAGCGCGCTGCCGCGCCGCGTTCGGGAAAATTGGCGGTCCCGGTTTCCATCACGGTGCAGCCCGGCAGGAATTTCAGCGTTGCCGGGTTCGGCGTCTGCTCGGTCTGGATGAACATCGGTGGCTCCGCCTGAATGAAGAGGAAACAAGGCGTCTTAAGCATGGGGACTGGGGCCCGCGAGTCAACCCCGCCCCGTCGCCCGCGCATGCTGGCCGGCCGCTCTTTTTACCCCGCCCCGGCGAACTTGTCGCCCCGCATCTCCGGTGGAAGCGGCCCCGGTCGCCGGAACCTCCGATCACGCGCGGGCGACGAACCGACGATTACCGGTTGCATTGTGGAACAAACCGTGTACATTCGTTCCCGGCCGTGCGTTGCGCGGGCCTGCCCGGTGTGGAATAAGAGAGGGAGCGGGATCATGCAGACCGCGTTGCGCCTTTTGGACAGGGACATGATGGACAAGCAGCGGGCTTTGGATGCGGCCCTCTCGCAAATCGAGCGCGCCTTTGGCAAGGGCTCGGTCATGAAGCTCGGCTCGCGCGAGGCGGCATCCGATTGCGACGTCATTTCCACCGGGTCATTGGGGCTCGACATCGCGCTCGGCATCGGCGGTCTGCCGCGCGGCCGGGTCGTCGAGATCTACGGCCCGGAAAGCTCGGGCAAGACCACCCTTGCGCTGCATGTCATCGCCGAGGCGCAGAAGGCCGGCGGCACCTGCGCGTTTATCGACGCCGAGCATGCGCTCGACCCGCCCTACGCAAAAAAGCTCGGGGTCGACATCGACAATTTGTTGATCTCGCAGCCCGATGCCGGCGAGCAGGCGCTCGAGATCGCTGACACGCTGGTGCGCTCCGGGGCGATCGACGTGCTGGTCATCGATTCGGTGGCGGCCTTGGTGCCGCGCGCCGAATTGGAAGGCGAGATGGGCGACAGCCACATGGGGCTGCACGCGCGCCTGATGAGCCAGGCCTTGCGCAAGCTGACCGGCTCGATCTCGCGCTCGCGCACGATGGTCATCTTCATCAACCAGATCCGCATGAAGATCGGCGTCATGTTCGGCAACCCGGAGACCACGACCGGCGGCCAGGCGCTCAAATTCTATGCCTCGGTCAGGCTCGACATCCGCCGCATCGGCGCGATCAAGGACCGCGACCAGGTGATCGGCAATCAGACCCGGGTCAAGGTGGTCAAGAACAAGATGGCGCCGCCG